>CAJURF010000010.1:45533-68145 GCA_910588825.1 uncultured Lachnospiraceae bacterium | reverse complement strand
GTAAATATAAAGGATACAGCGATTTTTTTACTTCCCAACTGTCAAAGACAGGATAATACCATCTCCTTTCATAACGCTTCTATTATATCCTATTTTGTAAACGTTTGCAAACATTTGATGATATTTGTATTCGTATGTAAATGCCGCTGCTGTGCTTCTTTACTCAATTTTCCCTGACTTGCCAAATCAAACCGGGAGAAAGATTCATTATAATGCCAGCATTCTCTTCAAAGGCTCTTTCGCTTTCCGCCTGCATGCTGCCGCTTCATCCCCTGTACACACTTTTCCATTATATAATACATATTTGTCCCGCACCTTTACTGGAGACAAATTAGGCATCACCACATTGGCGCCTGCCTCTATTCCCAGTTCTCGCCCTCTTGGATGAACTGCCGCCAAAGCGGTAGCTGCCGGTAATAGTAAATCCGGCTGCTGAATCCGCAGCAAGCTTAACAGATATAGCGTCAGTTCTGTACTTCCCTGTGTTTCTTTGGCAAACGGCGTATTACAATGGGGGATGATAGGCCCTATTTCCACCATAAATCCGCACCCTGTCTGGTAACCTATCTCTTTCAGATTCCACAGGCGCTGTTTGCGGTGTTCCAGGGATAGATTTTGTGGATGAAGTTTTTGATAATGTGATGGCACAATGGGGATAGGCTTTCCGAATCCCCCGTATCAAATCCACCATACGGTCATCGGTATAATACGAATCTTCGCCTCCCTGGAGTACAAATGTCCGGAATCCCAGTTTTTCTCCTTCCCTGCAGCACTCCATAATCTCTCTTTGATCTAAACGGTACCGCTCTGCCCTGGGCAGTCCATGCTCTTTCTCCAAACGGTCAATCAGTCTTTTTCCTTCTTCTTTCATCGTATTGTCCTTTCTTCCGCCAGACAGCCGTAAGGCAGCCGCTTATTTATACTCAAGAGCATACGTATTTGCCAAATGATTTGCTGCTTTGTTTGAAACAGTGAAGGCCTGCTGGCAAATCATTTGGCTCACGGGTATATCTTCTCAAGACCATAAGCAACTGCCTGAGGCATCTCAGTCGTGTGGATTTAGGAGCTGTAGAAAAATTTTTCCTACAGCTCCTTAGTTATGATCGAACAAGGGAGTAGACAAATATCTATCCCCGGAGTCAGGCAGCAATGCCACAATTGTCTTCCCCTTATTTTCCGGTCTGCCGGCAAGAATCACTGCCGCCTTAAGCGCTGCCCCTGAAGATATTCCCACAAGAATCCCCTCGCTGGATGCAAATGCCCTGCCCTCTGTAAATGCATCCTCATTCTCAATGGCAATAATCTCATCATACACATCCGTGTTGAGTACTTCCGGCACAAAGCCTGCTCCGATTCCCTGAATCTTATGTGCCCCTGGAGTTCCCTTGGATAACACAGGACTTCCCGCAGGCTCAACAGCCACGACTTTCACATCTGGATTTTTCTCTTTTAAGAATTCTCCAACGCCTGTAATCGTTCCGCCTGTTCCTACGCCGGCAACAAATATATCAACCCTGCCCCCGGTCTGCTCCCAGATCTCCGGTCCGGTGGAAGCCTTGTGCACGGCCGGGTTCGCCGGGTTCACAAACTGCCCTAAAATCACCGCTCCATCAATTTCTTTAGAAAGTTCTTCTGCCTTTTCAATGGCCCCCTTCATCCCCTTGGCTCCTTCTGTAAGTACCAGTTCCGCACCGTATGCCTTTAGCAGATTTCTTCTCTCCACACTCATGGTATCCGGCAATGTGAGGATTGCTCTGTATCCCTTTGCCGCTGCCACTGCTGCAAGGCCGATTCCAGTATTTCCGCTGGTAGGTTCAATAATCACTGAGCCCTCTTTCAGAAGCCCCTTCTTTTCCCCATCTTCAATCATGGCCAACGCAATACGGTCTTTCACAGAGCCTGCAGGATTCAAATATTCCAGTTTTGCAAGAATGACCGCATCGGTTACACCAGCCTTCTCTGCGTAGCCGCTTAATTTCAGTATGGGGGTTCCCCCGATTAATTCCAATGCACTTTCTTTGATTTGACTCATAATAATTTCCTCCTTTTTTCCTTTTGTGATATATTAAAAGTCCAAAAATCCATATCATAAATTTGCAAAATCTAAAAATAACAGCCGCATATTTTCTTCTGTCTCATAAAATTCATTCTCATGGTCTGTCCCTGTGTATACCTTCTCCCCGTCCTGACAGGCAATCAGCGTATTCATGGGAACTGCTTTCCAAACACGATGGTCCAGCGGTGTGGTGGACCAAACCACCGCCCCCTCTCTCCTACAGCAGTACAGACTGTTCTGGCAATTCGTATGGGCGTACATCAATTCTCCGTCAAACAAGAGAAAATTCACCTTATTCTTCGGTGTGATCTCACAGGTGATTTTATCGATCAGTGCAAATCTCTCCTGTGCAGACAATTCTTTCTTCTGCTCCAGTTTTTCATTCACTCTGCCTATTATATAGGAAAGAATTCTCTCGCTGTCCGTCTGCCCCTGCTGTCTATGTGAGAGAGAACTGAGACAGCTGCCCTCGAAAATCGTCCCGTTGTGGGCCAGTGTCCATCTCCTGCCGCTGGTGTCCCCCATAACAAAGGGATGGGTATTTTCATAACTGATTGTTCCTCTTGTCGCCAGCCGGATATGGGCAATCATACGGTCCGCCTCTATCTTCGACTGAAGCCGTTGTTTCAGATAAAGGCTTTTGTGTGATTCCTCCGGCTGTTTTTCCAGTGATACTGCATTTTCATAGAAAAATGCCATTCCCCAGCCATTGGGGTGCTCTCTGCCATGGGAGAAAAATTCCTTAAGAAGCTCATTTAGTTCCAGCTTAACCGGAGAGATTACGCCAAATAGTTCACACATCTAACTTCCCTGCCTTTCCTCTGCAAGTTCCAGTCCCCTTTTCACATACCCATTTCCAAACTGTCTCCTGATTTTCCAGGCATAGCGGTTATCCCCGTCTGTGAATTTCTCATATTGAAACTCCAGGATTCTGTCAACATCTATGGAAAGCCTGTGATAAAATTCCCACATTTTGTCAATGACCGTTAAAGCAGTACAGGCGACAGAATCAATTTTCCCATCCGGCGTTAATATATTGACTGTCTTTAAATCGTAACGGGCGGCATTTTTAAAGTTCTGCACTGCCTGAATCTGATCTTTTTCACTAACCAGCTGGCTGGGTGCTGAGGCAAGCCAGATCATAAAAAGCTGTGCAAACACAATGTCCTTCTCCTCTACGCCGGCATTTACCAGGGGATTTAAGTCAAACATCCGCAATTCAATATGATTTACCCCATCTTTCTGCAGGGATTCCAGATAGTTCTCTCCAGCCGGCTTCAGCCGGACAGGATAATAAAGCTCCGAAGGTGCTTTTAGCAGACCCATATTCACATATTTCCGGATACTGTCTGTGTAGGAGGAAATATCATGGTAGTCCAGAATAGGCGCAAACTCATTCCAGTACCCCATTTCCCCGCATCTGACAGATGCCATCCCGGTGAACACATCACGGCCGCACACGCCTTTCTCCAAAAAGGAGCTGTCCAGAAGGGGGCTTGCCGCAGACACAGCCACAAGAAGCCATCCGTATACTGCCAGTTTCTGCGCAAGCTCCAGGTAAAAACGGTTTTTGAATTTCTGGAAATCGTCATCCTCCTGCAGAGGAAACTCAGCCTTCAGCAGCTCATCGGAAAAGGAATAATTGACATGGATGCCGGAAAAGGTCATCTTATACCGCCCGTACTTTGCAGAGAGATATTCCCTGTAAGCGGTTTTGGATACCTGAATGCCTCCGAAAAGGGCAACCGGTATATCCCTTTCATTCTGGATATAAGGCGGATTGGAAAACGGCCACAGATACTCCCTCTGGGGAAGGCTTTTAAGCTTTTCATAAATCCTCTTGTTATGGAACTCCAGTTCCCCAATTGCCTCTTTTGCACTGGCGTGCACCGAAGTATTGATTTCCGTCTGGTTTTCACAGAAATCTTTCACAATATGCTCATCATCCGAAAATGGATGCTGTGAGTGGGATAACGTGCCGTCTTCCAAAATCCTCAGACTTTCTTTCTCCAACCCGAATTTTCCGTCTAATATCCAGCTTCTCACCCCATGGTTCTCAACATGTAACATTATTTGGCCTCTTTTCTATTCCTGCAACGCTCTTTTGAGCCGCTCCAGCGCTTCTGACAGCACGCTCCGGGGGCAGGCAGCATTGAGACGCTGAAATCCTCGTCCCTGTGCTCCGAAGATTTCTCCGCTGTCCAGCCACAGTTTCCCTTTATTTACGATCAAATTTTTCAGTTCCGGAAACGAAAGTCCTGTCCCCCGGAAATCCAGCCAGACAAGATATGTTCCCTCATGCTCTGTCATGCGTACTCCAGGCAGATTATTTTCCACATACGCTTTCATGAACGCCAGGTTTTCTGCTATGTACGAAAGCATTGCCTGATACCACACTTCTCCTTTTCTATATGCAGCCTCACACGCGACAAGCCCCATAATGCCCAGCTGGCTTATGCCTGCGGCATCCAGCTCCCGGCAGAACTTCCTCCTGAGTTTGCGGTCAGGGATAAAAATATTGGACATCATCATGCTGGCAAGGTTAAAGGTCTTACTGGGTGACGTGCAGATAACACAGATTTCCTCGTACTCCTTCTTTAGGTCTGCAAACACCTGATGTTTTCCCTGAAATACAAAATCTTGATGGATCTCATCACTGACTACAATCACCTGGTGCTTTAAGCAGATATCTCCCAGCCTGGCCAATTCTTCCCTGGTCCAGACCCTTCCCACAGGATTGTGGGGGCTGCATAAGAAAAACAGTTTAATGTGATTCTCTATAATCTTCTCCTCAAAATCGGCAAAATCCATGTGGTAACGGTTATCCTCTCCCAGATATAAGGTATTGCTTACCACTTTTCTCCCATTGTCTTCTATAACCTGTGAAAATGGGTAATACACCGGTAATTGGAGAAGCACACTGTCCTCTGGTTTCGTATATGCTTTGACTGCCATTGCCAGCGCAAATACTACCCCTGGTGTTTTAACCAGCCATTTTTCCTTCACGTTCCAGCCATGATGTTTCTTCATCCACTCCCTTACCGCTTCAAAATAAGGGGCCTGAGCTTCACTATAGCCAAAAATCCCATGCCCTGCTCGCTCCACCAGAGCATCTTCAATATAAGAAGACGTCTCAAAGTCCATATCCGCAACCCAAAGGGGCAGCACATCCTCCGGCATTCCGCGCTTCTTTGCAAAATCACACTTTAAGCAGCTTGTATTCTTTCTGTTTCTGACCTTATCAAAATCAAGATTTCTCTCAGCCATGCCCTTCCCCTTCTATTTCACGAAAAACTCTCTCCAGCTCATCCAGCAGGTCTTTTTCATCTTCAATTCCCACGGAAAGTCTCAGGGTGCTCTCGGTAATGCCATTTCTCTCCCGGATTTCTTCTGGCACATCTGCATGTGTCTGTGTTGCCGGATAGGTAATCAGCGTTTCCACTCCTCCCAGACTTTCAGCATACTGAATCATGCGGACTTTCTCCAAAACCGCCAGTGCAGATTCTTTGCTTTTAAGCTGGAAGGTAATCATCGCTCCAAACCCTCTTGCCTGTTTTTTCATAATTTCGTGTCCCGGATGCTCAGCAAGCCCTGGGTAGATCACCTTTGTCACTGCCTTCTGCCCTTTCAGCCAGTTTACAATGGCCATGGCATTTTCCTGCGCCTTTTCCATACGGATGCCAAGTGTCTTGATTCCCCGCAGGATAAGCCAGCTGTCCAATGGCGCGAGACAGGCGCCTGTTGTCTTGAACAGAAAACGCAGCCTTTCGCTGATCTCTTCCCTGTTTGTGACCAAAAAGCCCGCAAGGGTGTCATTATGTCCCCCCAGGTATTTGGTCCCGCTGTGTAACACCACATCCGCGCCCAGATCCAGTGGATTCTGAAAATAGGGAGAAAGGAATGTGTTGTCAACAATCAGCAGCAGGTTATGCTTTTTCGCTGTCTTTGCCATATGCTCAATATCCGTCACATGCATCATAGGATTGGTGGGGGTCTCAATATAGACCGCTTTTGTATTATCCTTGATATAACTTTCCACATCGTCTTTGTAACAGTCAATTCTGGAAAAAGTTATCCCATTTTTTTGTGACACATGGTCAAAAAGCCGGATGCTTCCCCCATACAGATCTGCATCTGCAATCAGATGATCCCCTGGGTGAAACAATTCCATCAGCAGGGCAGCTGCCGCCATCCCTGAAGTGAACGCCAATGCATCTATTCCGTTTTCCAGGGCTGCCACCACCTTTTCCAGATGTTCTCTGGTGGGATTCTGCTCTCTGGTGTAATCATACCCGGTGCTTTTACCCGCACCGGGATGGGCATAAGCTGCTGTCTGGAAAATGGGCCAGCTGACTGCCCCATAATTCCTGCAGCGTCCCTCATTTTCCTCTAAGTGCAGGCACTTTGTCCCGATTCCTCTTGCCATAACATTGCCTCTTTCTTATCTACAGTTCTTTAATCCAGTAATTTATCCCTGTATTTTGCTATTTCTTCCAGATACTTCTGCCCGATTGCACTGACCGGCGCCTCTTTCCTGGAAATATATCCGATTGTCATCCTTTCGTCCGATTTCAGTTTTACGGCGCAGTAGTCCTCTCCGTTGAGATCTTCGCATATAATCCCGGAGCATAAAGTATATCCATTCAGCCCCACCATAAGGTTCAACAAGGTGGCCCTGTCATTGGCGCGGATAAATCTTTTGTACCCGTATGTGCTTAACACTTCTTCTGCAAAATAGAAGGAATTATGCTGTCCCTGGTCAAATCCAAGACATGGAAACTCTTCCAGTTCCTCCAGGGCTATTTTCTTCCTGTCTGCCAGCGGATGGCCTTTCCACATATATACATACACACCGCATTCAAACAAGGGCTGAAACCCCAGTCCGTATTCCCAAAACAATTTTGTGAGTACATTCCGGTTAAAATCATTCAGATACAGAATGCCGATCTCACTTTTATGGTTCTTCACATTCTCAATCACTTCATAAGTCTTGGTTTCATGCACCTCAAATTCATACTCATCCATTCCATACTGCTTCACAAGTTCCACAAACGCGTTCACCGCAAATGTGTAGTGCTGCATAGATACGCTGAAAGTCTTTTTCACGTCTGTCTGCGAAATATATTTGGCATCCAGCAGCTCATACTGCTCCATCACGGACTTTGCATACCCGATAAATTCCGCCCCTTTTGCCGTCAACATAATCCCATTTTTAGACCGTATAAATACATCAAATCCGATCTCCTTCTCCAATGACCGAATGGCGGCTGAAAGACTGGGCTGAGATATGAAAAGAACTTTTGCGGCATCATTCAATGAATTCTGTCCCGCTACCGTAATCACATATTTTAACTGAGTTAATGTCATTTTTCCTCTCCTGTTATGATCAGTGTAACACCTTAACGGGTTATGCCCACTATACCATCAAAGAAGGCTTTTGCATAATTCTTTTTTCCTTTAGATGGTTATAGATTTTGGCAATATCATATAGGCCCCGCCAGTACTCCAGCTTTGGGAGCACTGGCGGGGCCTGTTCAAGAACTCATCCCACCAAATCTTTATCATATAAAAAACAAAGGATTATTTTACAGTTACTTTCCCTTTCGTGCTTGTTCCATTCAACGCAGTGATATATCCACAGTAAATTCATTTCCGGGGAGGGGAAACGAGAAATGCCTGGTAAACAGAAACAGCGTGACTTAATTCCTGTTATGGATTACAGACAATACCGGCGGGCAAGGAAGTTGGTGCATGAGTGCTGCAGCTATGACCACGGCCAGTGCATAGCACTTGACGAGGGGGCGGGTATAATTGAGCCCCAGACGTTTAAAAAGGTCCAGCATCCCCGGCTCCTTTACTCAAAAAAATCTCCATGCCGAATGAGATGCCCCGGCTCCGCCACCAGAAACTGCCGGTCCCAGCGTCCGCCCACCAGCTTTTCCAGCATCAGATTGCTGCCCTGCACATAATCCAGCGAAACATGCATCCGATCCGCATTCTCCTGTGCCCTCTGGGCGTATTCTTCCGAATAGCAGTCACTCAGCCCGGTATCTACAATATCCAGATTGGTATAATGATCAAAATACATATGAAACAGTTCTTCCTGGCTGATACCCTCATATTCCCCCTGGCCATCCTAGAACATCTTTTCAAATAAGAATTCCTCTGGATTCTGTTCAATCATATACAAATGTCCCGTTTCCTTCGGGTTGGGGCAGTATTCCTTATCTGTCTGCAGCATCAGGGACACACAGTCATCCACCCGTGGAATCACAAAACGCCGGGAAAACGAAACCGAATCCAGCGACCCGCCGCAAAATCCCATGGCAATCAGAACAGTTTCCACCGTCCCTGGCAGCTCCTTTTCGGCGGCGAGAATGCACTGCTTCATCTGCCGTGGCTCTATATGATTCTTTTTATCCAGGAAAACAACCGGATAACACGTCCCTTCCTTCTCCTGTGCAGCAGAAACATAGCCTTTCAGGGAACTGCATGCAAAAATTACTGTATCACAGTGATTCATATGTCCTATCCTTTTCGAATTATCTGCCAAACAGTTTGACTGCCTTCTGGGCTATACATTCCCCGAATTTCTCAAACTGTTCCGATGCCTGCTCCATATTTTTCCCGATACCCACAGCTCCAATCTGGTACTTATGAGCCGAATCCTGCCCTGTTCCTGAGAAAACCATCATTCCTTTTACCAGCATATGGCGCAGCATCTCCATAATCGCCGTATCTGCCCCGCCTGTGGGAGATTGGGCCGTCACGAATGCCGCACCCAGCTTACCGTTCAAATCAATCTGGTAACTGTGGTCAAACCACTTTTTCAGTTCCCAGCTCATACTGGAAAAATAGACGGGTGTTCCAAAGATAACCGCCTCGCTCTCAGCAAGAAAATCCATGTCCACTTCATTTTCCCGGACATTCATCGCCTTGACCTGAATAAAAGGGTGTTTCGCCAGGATTCCATCCTGTATGTACTCTGCAGCTTCTTCTGTGGTGCCGGTCTGACTTACATAAATAATTGAAATTTTCATTTTTCTCCTCCTCATTATAAAAAATACTTGATTCTGTTTTCTATCTCTCATCTTTCAAGCGGTTTAATAGATGTGAAATTGCAAACATAAGAGTTTCATAGTGCATATAGTCCAGAATATTCTCATCCACAAGAATCTCCAGGCTTGCCAGAAAATCCTCATCGGAATCCCAAAAGCGCAGAATCAATGGAAGAAAAGGGAACAAAGACAGCTCATAGGCCGCATCGCCGACCAATCCGGTATTTTCGTTCCAGACAGGAGATGTACAGATGACTTTCATCATGGGCCAGCCCAAATTTCTGGATCATCTTTTCCTGATCATACTGCCGGAACACACCTGCCGTATCATTTTTCATCTTTTCATAGTTAGAAATCCTCTGTTTTATTTCCATGCCCCATCTCGAATGACTTTCTTTAATTGGGCGTTCATCCGCAGCAGCACCTTCTGATCTTTAGAGAGACGGTACAAAACCAGGTTCCCCTCATATACGGCAAGACATAAATCCGCTGCTGTCCCCAGTTCTTCTTCTGGTATTTTCTCTTTCCCCAGCACCTGCACAAAGACCTTTTTTACTTCTTCCATTGCCCCGTGATAGTGCTTTACCAGTTCTTCTTCCTGAAACGCGATTTCCATTCCCACCACAGCCAGTGGACATCCATAATACTGCTGTTCCGCCAGTTCTTCCTGATATATGCGCAGAAAAGAATCACAAAATGACTCCCAGGAATCTGAATCCTCTGCAATAAAACGAAGCAAGTCCAAGATCTTATTTCCATAATACTGCAGTACCGCCTCCGCTACATCTGACTTCTTCTTAAAATAGAAATAAAAAGAGCCCTTAGGAAGCCCGGAAGCCTTTAATATTTCGCTCACTCCGGTTTTCGTATAGCCGTTTTTCCAGAACAGTTCTCCTGCTGTTTCTATAATCTTTCTCTTCGATTGTTCTCCCTTTGTCATATTTTTTCCTTTTGCTTTTCCTATATAATAGACCAATTGGTCTATTATGTCAAGATGTTTTTACCTCACTCATCCTGAAGCAGTTCTTCTGCTCCATCACCCACAACATAAAAGGAATTCCAGCGGCATATTTGAATCGCAATGAAAAATATGCTATAATTTTTCAGCCAGCATCTACCAAATATGCTGGAAATTCAATTTGGCGGGTAAATAACCACATGAAAAAAGTAGACTTCGATAATGACACAATTACAAAAAATATCATACAGACAGCGCTGCCCATGCTGGCGGCTCAGATCATCAGCCTTTTATATAACATAGTGGATCGGATCTATATTGGAAGGATTGAAGGTTGCGGCACCCAGGCCCTTGGTGCCATCGGGCTGTGTTTCCCCATTGTCATGTTAATCAACGGTTTTACAAATATGTTCGGCCTTGGAGGCGCACCTTTATTTTCCATCGAACTGGGGCAGAACAACAAAAAGAAAGCCTGTGATATCTTAAATACGGCATTCCGTCTCGAAATCATCACAGGCTTATTACTTATGACATTATGTGAGCTGGCCGCGCCCCAGATTTTATCTATTTTTGGCGCGGCTGCGCAGGAGCTTTCTTTTTCGGTTCCCTATATCAGGATATATCTAACCGGAACCATATTCATTATGATTTCCACTGGTATGAACCCCTATATTAATGCTCAGGGATACGCCGCAGTGGGTATGAAATCCGTATGGATCGGAGCTGCCGCCAATATTGTGCTGGACCCGGTTTTTATTTTTATATTGGGGCTGGGGGTAAATGGAGCTGCGATTGCAACTGTAATTTCACAGTTTTTATCTATGCTTTTTGTTCTCTGGTTCTTTCTTGGCTCTAAAAATGAATTTAAGATATTTTTTCAGAAGCCCCTTGTTCTTCCTTATGCCAGGGAAATCATCAGCCTTGGATTATCTCCCTTTGTCATGCAGTGCACCAATTCCATGGTATCTGTGGCATGTAATAGTGTACTCATGAAAACAGGCGGGACTCTCTATGTGTCTGTTATGACAATTATTTCTTCGGTAAGACAGATACTGGACACCCCAATCCTTGCCGTCGCGGAAGGAGCTTCGCCAGCCATCTCCTATAATTACGGCGCCAAAAGGCCGAGGAGAATCCAGAACGCAATCCTCATAATGGCAACAACAGCCATCTTATATACATGTCTCATGTGGATATTGATCGAGAAAGCTCCGCTGTTTTTTATCAGGATTTTCAGCGATGATACTACTTTACAGCAGCTGGCGCTTGGGCCTCTCCACCTGTATTTCTTTGCTTTTGTATTTCAGGCGTTCCAATATTCAGGGCAGACTGTTTTCAAGGCGCTGAATAAAAAGAAACAGGCAATATTTTTTAGTCTGTTCCGAAAGGTAATCATGGTGGTTCCTCTTACCTATCTGCTGCCCTATGTATTCAAACTGGGAACAGACGGCGTATTCATGGCAGAACCTGTTTCAAACGTAATCGGAGGACTGGCATGCTTTATCACTATGGCTGTAACTATACTTCCGGAGCTAAAAAGGATGGAAAAAATCAGGTAATACAGGATATCCTGCGTCCTGAATCCCTCTGAAATATCTTTGGCAAGACGCCGGCGCAAAGACTGTTCAGAGGCTGTTAAAGTGTTGTCTGGAGCTCCCGGCTGGTAGTATTATTTTTTATCTCACACAATATCCGCAAAACCACAGCCAGCAGTTTCTGCCAGATCTTCCGGTGCCAGTTCTATCTGGAAACCCACCCTGCCCGCACTGACAAACATCCGCTCATACTGCCTTGCTGTTTCATGGATAAAAGCCGGGAACTTTTTCTTCATCCCCACAGGCGAACAGCCTCCATGCACATAGCCGGTAAGGGGCAGCAATTCCTTCTGTTTTATCATACTGACGGATTTTTCCCCCGCTGCCTTTGCCGCCTTCTTTAAATCCAGTTCCTCCTTGACTGGAACCACGAAGACATAATACTGCCCCGATTTTCCCTGTGTGACAAGAGTTTTGAATACTCTGTCCGCATCTTCACCCAGCAGGGCCGCGATCTCTTCCCCGCTCATGGAGGCATCCGGCTCATAGCTGTGGCTTGTATAGGATATCTTTTTCTGGTCCAGCACACGCATTACATTGGTTTTATCGTTATTTTTCATAATCTCACATCATCCCCGCTTTAGCCAGCAGCCATGCCATCACATGCACACACTGCTGAAATTTCCCCCTGCGAATCATCTCCTCAATTTCCTGTGGAGTATGCACCTCCACATTCAGAAATTCTGTCTCGTCCAGATTCTGCCCGGCAACCTTCCGGCAGTTTTTGGCCCTATACACAAACGCATAGTTGTCAGCGATAGTCGCGTTAGACGGAATTTTAAGAAGATATGACCATTCATCTGATTCATAACCCGTTTCTTCCAGCAGTTCCCTTTTTGCCGCATCCAGAGCGTCCTCTGACGCAGAATCTCTTGTCTCTGGCCCGTACCCCATGCCGTCAGACCGTTCCAGGCCTCCCGCCGGAAATTCCGTTGTCACTTCTTTGATTCCCTGCCGGAACTGTCTCACACAGAGGAAATTTCCTTCTGTGTCAGAAGCCACAATCACCACATAATCCCTGCGGCTGTAACTGTAGTAGGGCTCAAATACTGTGCCATCTGGAAAACGGTATGCTGACTGCCTGAAATCAATCCATTCGTTCTGTATAATGTGCTCTGTTTTGACCTCTTCCCATGCAAGGTCATCCCTGTCTTTTTCCAATTTTTCCTCCAAATCTCTGCTTTTTTCTTTCCATACATCTGTTTCATTGTATCTTTCTGCTTATAGTTTACCACAAAGATCTCCCCTTAGAAACCGGAATCTGAAACTTTTCTCCAGAGCATTTTTAAGACTCGCTCCAGCAGAGAGAAATACATTTAATGCAGGCAGCTGTTTCTAATACACAATGTCTATGAAAACCGTCACAAACATGGTATAATCCCTTTAAATAAATTGAAATCCGGAGAGAAGAAAATGAATATATTATTAGATTTGTTTTTAGCATTTGCTAAAATCGGTTTATTCACCTTTGGAGGCGGATATGCGATGATTGCACTGATCGAAAATGTATGCGTAGAGAAAAAGAAGTGGATCACCCACGACGACATGATGAATGTAACAGTTATTGCAGAGTCTACACCAGGGCCCATTGCCATCAACTGTGCCACCTTTGTGGGATATGGGCAGAAAGGGATTCCCGGGGCCGTGACAGCAACGTTTGGGATGGTCTTTCCGTCTTTCTGCATTATCTTTGTGATTTCCAGGTATCTGGACCATTTTCTGGAGATCACATGGGTGTCCCACGCTTTTCAGGGAATCAAGTGTGCAGTTGGTATTCTTATCCTTGATGCAGCCATCAAAATGATTTCAAAAATGCAGAAGGACACCATGACCCGTATCATCATGCTGTGTTCCTTTGCTGCCATGCTGATCATTGATGTTTTCGCTCTGCATATCTCATCCATCGTTTTGATGCTGGCTGCTGCCGCTGTAAGTCTGGCTGTCTTTCTGATGAGAGAAAAAATAGTGAACGGAGGTGCTGAAAAATGATTTATCTGGAACTGTTCCTTGGTTTTCTCAAGGTAGGCCTGTTCTCTTTCGGAGGAGCGTACGGAGCGATTCCACTTATACGGGATATTGTCTTGTCCTACGGATGGCTGGATGATGAAATGCTGACTTATATGATCGCTGTCAGCGAAAGTACACCGGGACCGATTATGGTGAATCTGGCTACATATGTGGGAAGTTCACAGGCAGGTCTCCCCGGTTCCGCGATTGCCACTTTCGCTGTCATTCTGCCCGCTTTCATCATAATTCTGCTTATTATGGTGCTGCTGAGGGCAGTGCTGCAGAATGCATATGTGCAGGCTGTGCTGCAGGGATTGAAGCCCTGTATGCCCGGTATCATCCTTGCAACCGGAGTGTTCATGGTTCTGAAGAACTGTTTTCATTCTGCAGAACGTATTTCCCTGAATGTACAGGCGTTCATATTGACTGTGTTCCTGTCGGTGGTATACTTCGGTTCCAAAAAAGTGATAAAAACCGGCATATCTCCCATCACCCTAATTCTGCTCTCCGCCCTTGCCGGTATGGCAGTGTATGGAATCTAGCGATGCCTGGCCTGCCCGCGGAGATACTGGCTTCTTACTTTCCCTTTTCCTTTCCACCGAAGGTAATACCGGGTCTTTCCGTTTATCTTCTTTTATGAGGACTGGTCCCAATTATGGCGTTCTATCCGTCATCCAGCGTTCACCCTCCTCCGCAATTTGGCGGAACTCCTGAATCGTCTGGGCCATCTGGGGCAGGGCCTTTTCCTTATAAGCACTGATGTCGTCCAGGGCGGACAGCGTATCCGTGAATGCCTGCTTCAGAGTCTCCGGTGAAATACCTGCTTCCACAGCCTGCTCCTGGACGGCTGTCCCCTGCTCTTTCAGCATCCGGGATGTGGCGCTGATCATATCATTTGTGGCTGTATTCAGCATCTGAACCTTTTCCAGGACAATCTTCTGATGGTACAGGGCCCCCGCCACAGTCACTGCTGTGCGAAGAGCCGCCACGGTCACATTCTCCGCCCGCGATACGGCGCGGATCAGCTCCAGATTATTCCTGCGAATCACCTCCATGGCGATAATCCCCTGCTGATTCACCACCAGTAACTGCTGAAAATCCATCAGTTTCTGCCGGAGGGGAAAGAGAATTTCTTCTTCTATAAATTTGACCCGCTCCTGGGAATCCCCGGAAATCCTGGCGTTTTCCAGTGTATTCGTCAGGTAACTGTCCAGCTGTGAGCCAAGTTCTATTTTCTGGGTGAGCTGCCTGGTCAAATCTCTCATGGCCGCCTGCTCAATTTCCAAAGTGGTGTTGTCATTTTTCAGGATTGACCGTCCCTTTTCCAGTGTTTTTACTATACTGGCAATCTCTGCATCGGCAGTCTGAAACCGTTCAAAGTACCGCCGCACCGGATTAAATACTCTCCCAAGGATGCCTGTCTTTGCAAAATCCAGTGCCGACGGGTCCAGGTCTCTCATTTTCAGGGACAGTTCTTCCAGCCCTTTGGCCACTGTGCCGGACTCTCCCCCGGCACGGCTGAAATCCCCCATCCGTTTCTGCAGGATATTATTCTTCACCTGTGACTGACGGACAACATCTTCCCCAAAGTTCTCAACCACCTGGATGAATTCCCTGCGCTCCGCCAGAGAATCCAGGTCCACAGCCATAATCTGGTCTGCCTTCTCCTTTACCCCACGGGTGATGGCAGCCTTTTCCTCCTCAGCCGGTGCCAGCTCCTGTTTTGTTTTCTTCTTAATTTCTTCTAGATCAGGCAGATCCAATGTAAATCCACTCATATCATCTCTCCTACATATTTGCGTTAAACAATGTCTTCAGCTGATAAACCACATCGGCTGTGGAGGCGTCAATGCTTGCCGCCTCATTTACCGAACTGATGCTTTGCAGTGCCGCCAGATCGGCATTGTAACCGATGGTATACACAGGAATTTTCAATCCGCTCAGCACATCCCTGACATCGTTCAGATTGTAACCCACGTTGGTTACCCCATCACTTAATACAAACAACATGGGCTTTGCGTCCGGATACTCCTCCATCTTCTTTTTGATCATATCCAGCGCCACACAGATGGCGTCAAAGGTTGCCGTGCCGCCGGCAGCGTATAGGTTTTCCACGGTTCCCTTAAAATATGTCTGCTGTTCCAGGTCAAACTCTCCAATGGGAAGTTCTACCGTCACATCATCCGCATAACTGACAATCCCAATATGGTTCTCGGGATTGATGTATTTCATACTGTTAACCAGAGAAGTCTGAAGGGCTGCCAGCGGTTCCCCGTCCATACTGCCGGAAATATCGGTCACAAACACACCCACCACCGGCCTTCCACTATCTTTGTTTGTCTTATAAAGCTTCTGGGCCGCTGTCAGAATATCACCGGAAACAGGCTCGTATTCGCAGACATAGTCATCCATTCCGTTAAAACCGTATTCGTCTGCTTTGGCCTTTGCCGCGTCTGAGGTACAGTATTCGGCAAAGAGACGAAGAATTTCCTTTTTCTCCGGACTGGCAGATTCTACACTTACCAGCGGGTTATCATGACGATATCCATAAGGAGTAAATTTGTAATTCCCGGACAACATGGCATCATTGATATAAGACTGGTATTCCATGATAAAACCATCCAAAGTGCCGCGCTCTGCTGCTTCTCGCATCTGCATGGTAGTCAAAGCCACAAAGGGCACATTCCTCTGGAATTTCTGGAAACCTGCCTTTGCCTCCTCAGACAGCGGATTTTCCAGGTCATACCTCTCCAGTGTACAGATGAGAAAATTCAGTCCTGCGCTGCTGGCAAAGGGATTGGTATACCCCATGGCAAATTCCCCTGCCTCTGTGGCTTCTGTAATGGCTTTTAAGTCTACACTCCCATACTTTTCTACAATCTGGTCATAGGTGTCATTGGAGAGCAGGATTCCCGCCACATTGCCTGACAGCCTTTCAGAAATAATCTCCACAGGGGTTCCTTTTGCACTGAGCATATCTGCCCACAGCATACTGGAGGGGGCAAATCCCTCCGGTACAGCCTTTCCTGTGGCAATGTAATCAAGTGCCTGTCCGCTGTTGACCTTTCGAATCTGCACAGAGACTGTCTCTGTTCCCACTTTATGTCCCTGGCTGTTAAAACCCTCTGCCATCTCACAGAGCCATCCATCTGTTCCACTGCCCGCTTTCTCGGGAGAAGAATAAATCTCCGCATATAATTTGGAAGAAGCCCTTACTTGAATGGGACAGGTATCAATATCCGGCAGTTCATCCGCCTCATCCTCTGTCTCGTCGTACTCAATGGGGGATTTAGCAGGAGTGCCTGTCTGGGGATTAATCTTGTCCACCATTTTCGCCAGACGTTTTTCTGCGCTTTCTTTCGATACCACTTTTTCCGATTTTCCAATATGGCGGGTCATATAGATACCGCCAAATACTGCGGCGCACACCAGAATCATGACAACCATTAAAATCCCAAAAATTTTCTTGTTCATAGATTGTTCCTCCAAATTCTAATCATAATATCTGGTTTCCTCAGTAAGTCTCTCAATCTCACTGACCAGTTCATGGTTCCAGTCTGCATCGCTTCTGGAGGCCGAGGAAGATAGTTCCATTGCCAGAGCATCCAGTTTCAACAGGATTTTTTCATTGAGGGCGATTGTCCAGCGGATTGCTTCAAGATTCTTCTGATACAGCCGGAGCTGTTCTTCCTGAATGTCATCGGGAATATCATCTTCCCGGTAATTCTGTAATCTTGCATATTCTTTCTCATCAAAAACGCACATTCGATTGGCCATGGCCACAACATTTTTAATGGCAGATGATTCCGCTGCTGACACTGTGCTGTTAAATTTATCCCAGCTCATGGTGCCCCTTGTAAATTTCTGTTCAAGTATCACTGACAGCCGCTGTCTGCATTTTAAGATACGGTCAAGCTGTTCTGATGCGGTTTTTGCCAGACTTCCGAAATATCTGCCTTTGCAGTAATCCTGCAGAATATCTTTGGCTCTCTCCAGATCCGGCACATCCTCCAGCATAATGGGTTTTTGCTCCGGCTCCTTCAAAAGCCTGATATTAATTACAAAAAAGAGGGTAATTAAAATAACCGCCGCAATGATGGACATTCCTGCACGGAATATACTGTAATCGGATAACCGCAGATTTACCAGGCCCGGCGAATACAGAACCACTGCTGACGCCGCAATGCACAGGTCTGCAGCGGCCAGTTTCAGATACCTTTTCAACACATCTCCTCCTGCCTGTTGTATGCTTTGCTATTCTACATTATACGACACATATCGCTTTCTGACAAGATAGAGAAACGCATGGAAAATGATGCACAATTAAAGCCGCCCCTGCTGTAACAGGAACGGCTTTATTATTTTCCCTTTTCTACTCCAAATCTGCGTGTCTATATATGTGGATTTTTGTTAAATTATAGAATATTCAGGCATATGATATGTGATATGCCGACGCACCGATTATGTATTCTGCAGACTTTCAAATTCTTCCTTCCCCATATAAACCTGCTTATTCTCATCAATATGATGGTTTTCATGATAGGACTGATAGGATTTTAGCACATCATTCAGTTTATCTTCGCTCAGTTTGTCTATCTGCCTTCTGTATCTGGTTAAATCTCCATACAATTCCACGAGAAATGTATTGTCTAACTGTATATAGCTGTCTTTATCAATCACTGTTTCAATGGGCTCATCGCAATAAATAACTTTATTACTTTTCATTGCCGCTTTATACTCTTTTCCTTCCAGGGAATCAAGCTGAGCGATTTCGATTGTTCTAAGCCCTTCATCAATGCCAACTATCAAGTATGGGTGCCTTGCAGATGATTTTAGGCCGGAATTATTAAATCTGATTTTTGCCACAATCACCTGCCCCACTTCTAAACCGCTCATGCACCCATCCTTTCCAAAACCTTTATCATATCCGCATACTGCGCCCTATACTCTTCCACACGCTCCATGGAATCCATCCTCTGGTCTTCTTTTTTATAAAAGCTGTGCTTATCCAGCCACTCGGAGTCCTCATGTGACATTTCAATCAATTCATCCAGCGAAGCATTGCGGAACGCTTTGAATATCCCTGTCAGGAATTTTTCTTCCCTCGCAGGTACATTAACACTTTCGTTTTTGCGCTCTAACAAAACAGAATAGTTTTTCTGCACTTCTGGGTCAACGGCTCCATTGTCATATGCGTAAAATACAGAATCCATCAATGGAATGCCATATTTGGCAATATAGATGTTTTGTGCCAGATGCATATACTTATTCAGCCGTGCATTCCCTTCGTAAAACATCCTTCCATTCTGCTTTCTAAGCTCCTTATTGAAAATCTCTCCGCTCTTATCCTGGTTCAGGAAATATCTCGCAACGTCAATATTTTTCATCATCGACAAATCCCTCCTTTTTGCCAATTTCACTTCTATTCTGCTTTCATTATACGATTTCATTGGAAATCCGTCAATAATATGAAGTAGTATACCAATACAAATAAACAGCTAAAAAATTTACATAAAGAATGCTTCTCACCTATGCTCCAAAAAACACCCATCCTCGTGGGAATAAATCACCCCCACCGCCTGCATGTAGGAATAGATAATCACCGTCCCCACAAATTTCATCCCGCGCTTTTTCAAGTCTTTCGATACCTTATCAGACAGCGGAGAACTGACCTCATCTTTTTCATAAATAACCTGATTTTCTGTCCATTGCCAGATATAATTCGAGAAGCTTCCAAATTCTCCCTGTATCTCCCGGAATACACGGGCATTATTGACCGCGGCGCGGATTTTCAGACGGTTTCGGATAATTCCTGGATTCTCACGGAGTTCATTTATTTTATCCTCATCGTAGGCGCACACTTTCTCCAGGTCAAACCCGTCAAACGCCTGCCAAAACGCCTCCCGCTTATTCAGTACACATTCCCAGGACAGTCCCGCCTGAAAGCACTCCAAAATCAACATTTCAAATAATTTATGGTCATCATAGACAGGAATTCCCCATTCCTCATCGTGATATCGCAAATAATCATCATTCTTCGGATTCGCCCATCTGCACCTTGTCTTTCCATCTTTCCATTCCATTTTTCATTTTACTCCATTCTCCAAAAATTATCTGCTGTCATTATCCCGGCTTTTGTAGTATAATTTATCCAGAGCAACGCAAAAACACAAAGGGAGGAAAATATGAACACAAAAGAAGGATACAGCATTCAAAACATTTACCAGCTGAACGGCCGGGTTCCTATCGGAAAGGCTGTCCCATTCGGCCTGCAGCATATCCTGGCAATGTTTGTTGCGAATCTTACGCCCATCACCATTATCGCAGGCGCTGCACAGCCTGCCATGAGCCAGGCACAGATAGCGGTTCTGCTTCAAAATGCAATGTTTGTGGCTGGAATCGCAACGCTGATACAATTGTACCCCATTTGGAAAATCGGCTCCGGACTTCCCATTGTCATGGGGGTCAGTTTCACATTTGTGGCTGTCCTTAGCACCGTCTCAGCCAATTACGGATATCCCGCAGTAATCGGGGCCGTACTCATCGGCGGGCTGTTCGAGGGAACCCTGGGCCTGCTGATTAAAAACTGGGGAAGACTCATTCCGCCTATTGTCTCGGCATCTGTGGTGACGGCAATCGGGTATTCTCTTTTCACAGTAGGCGCCAGATCCTTTGGCGGCGGTTACAGCGATGACTTCGGCTCAGCTCCGAATCTGATCCTGGGTCTGGTTACACTAATGGTCTGTCTCCTGTGGAATATCCTGGCAAAGGGATATCTCAAACAATTATCTGTACTGGTGGGACTAATCGCCGGTTACATACTGGCAATATTTCTTGGAAAAGTGGATTTGAGCCTGATTCTGTCAGGAGGCTTCATCTCCCTGCCAAAATTCATGCCATACATGCCGGAATTTCATGCAGGAGCAATCATTTCTGCATGTATTATATTCCTTGTGTCTGCCGCCGAGACCATTGGCGATACCTCCGCGCTGGCCGCAGGAGGACTAAACCGGGAAATAGAGAGCAGAGAAATCTCAGGCTCGCTGGCCTGCGACGGATATTCTTCCACGATTTCCGCTATCTTCGGCTGTCCTCCTGTAACATCCTTCTCCCAGAATGTGGGATTGGTGGCCATGACGAAGGTAGTAAACCGCTTTACGATTATGACCGGTGCACTTTGCATGATTCTCGCCGGTCTCCTTCCGCCGGTGGGGAACTTCTTCTCATCCCTCCCGGAATCCGTCCTGGGCGGATGTACTATCATGATGTTTGGAACCATCCTGACTTCCGGAATACAGATGATCTCCAAATGCGGATACACCCAGAGAAACATAACCATTACGGCACTGTCCCTATCCATTGGAATTGGATTTACCAGTGCCAGTGAGATCCTTATCTGGAAAACAGCCCCGGCAATTGTCCAGTCAGTATTTTCAGAAAATGTGGTGGCAGTGGTATTTGTCCTCTCCATGTTTTTAAATCTTGTGCTGCCAAAAGATATGGAAGTGAAAAGCATAGAAAACTAGTACACCATTTCATAGATACTCAAACACTAAGCACCCGCTATTTGCGCCATTGCGACGTTGGCTTCCATCGAAGATGCCACCGCAGGGTCTGCCCCAGCGAAGCGAGGGTATCGCCTCATTCAGCCGCCTTGCACTGACACAAATATCAGGCGCTTAGTATCCGAGTATCTACGAAACTCGTAATGTCTGAAAGCAGTCCCTCAGTGGTCAGGAAAGTACAATGGTCTTCTCTGCAATTTTCTCCCGGAATCGGATATCATGTTCCACAAACAGCATGGCAGGCTGGTAATCCAGAAGCAGTTTTTCAATCTGCATCCTTGAAAATACATCAATATAATTCAGCGGTTCATCCCACACATACAAATGTGCCGGAGTGAGCAGGCTTGCTGCAATCAGCACCTTCTTCTTCTGGCCTTCTGAATAATCTTCCAAATTCTTTGAAAACTGCACACGTTCCATATCCAGCTGTCTTAAGACTGCACAGAACAGACTCTCCTCCAAATTCCTCATCCTGCAGAATTCAGAAATTGTGCCGCTTAACATGGATGTATCCTGGTCCACATAGGAGATGACCAGCCCGGAGGCAGTCTCACAGACACCCGTTTCCCGCACAGGCAGGCCAAAACTTCCAGCCCCCGCTTTCTGCAGAATCATTTTGATAAGCGTGGACTTGCCGCACCCGTTTCCCCCATGCAGTACTACCCGTTCTCCCTGTTCAATGTGAAACGTCAGCCCTGTAAATAGAGGCTTCTCCCCATCCTCAAACTGTAGCTGATAATCTCTCACATCCACCAGAGTCTTTTTATGATGCTCCAATTTCACCAATTTCAAATCTGCCGGTTTTTCCAGGTCTGCCAGAAGGCCCTTTTTATCCTGAATTTCCCGTTCCATCCGTCTCCTGAACTGGGTCACCCGGCTCTGCATTTTCTTAGTCTTTGCCCCGATATAAGGCCGTGTCCCCCCGCCCCTGTCGTGCTGCTTAACAGGGTCATACCCGATCTTTGTACTCTCGTTTTTATCTGCCCACCCTGACGCACGGCGGGCCGCCTGTTTCAACTTTCCAATTTCCCTGAGATGTTTTTCATTTTCCGCCTCTGCAAACTGGTCTTTGCGGCGCTTATTCTCCCACCAGCTGGAGAAGTTTCCGCTCTGCACTTCAATGGTCTGCCGGTTCAATACCAGCACATGGTCAATACAGGCGTCCAGCAGGTCCCTGTCATGAGAAACAAGAATAAACCCTTTTTTAGCCGCCAGGTAGTTCTTCACATGTTCCCTGGATTCCTGGTCCAGGTGATTGGTGGGCTCATCAATCAGCAGAAAATCATTTTCCCCTGAAAATAAAACTGCCAGCAGCACTTTCGTCCGCTCCCCCGGGCTCAATGTCTGAAAGGGTCTGTACAAAATCTCCGCGC
>CAJURF010000010.1:0-45523 GCA_910588825.1 uncultured Lachnospiraceae bacterium | reverse complement strand
CCCAGCTGTTCCAGCTCACAAAACACCCTCCACAGCTCACAGCCGCCCTTGATTTCCTCTACAAAATCCGCCGCGGGTATCTGCATCTGATCTTCCGTAATTTCATATGGAAAATAGTCAAATACCGTGGAAGCAGCAATGTTCCCCTCATAGGGATATGCCTTGAGAAGCAGTTTCAAAAAGGTGGTCTTTCCTTTCCCGTTGCGTCCTATAAAACCCAGCTTCCAGTCAGTATCAATGGAAAATGATACATCCTCAAATATATTGTCAAAACTTCCCTCATAACAAAATGTTAAATGATTTACTCCAATCTGCGACATACACATCTCTCCCTTCCCGGTTACCCAAAAGCGTTCTATGCTGTTACATAACCTCGCAATGTCAAGAGACAATTTCACAGACGGGCTCTCCGTACTTTGTGCATATTTCTGCACACAAAAAAGAGAGGTTATGAGAACATAATCCACTTTTGGCAACATGATAAAGCAGTATGGATGATTTCCCATCCTTAAACTGCCAGGTATCTTCATGCAATCAAAAGTAAATTATCTTCTCATCGGTTCACCCCTCTCTTTAAGATGAGGCCATTCTAACATACCCAAATTCATTTGTCAATCGGCTGGATAATATAGTATAATTCAGGAAGAATACATCAATAATTTAGAAACTACAGAGAAATCCAAGGAGGTTACAGATATGTTTAAAGTACAAATCATGGATCACCCATTAATCCAGCACAAAATCAATTATATCCGCAGAGAGGACATTGGTTCCAAGGAATTCCGCGAGATTGTCAGTGAGATTGCATCCCTCATGTGTTACGAAGCTTCCCGGGACCTGAAGCTCCAGAACGTGAAAATCAAAACTCCCATCTGTGAAATGACAGGAAAGGAGTTAAGCGGCAAAAAGCTGGCCGTTGTGCCCATCTTAAGAGCCGGCCTGGGAATGGTGGACGGGATTCTCAAGATGATACCAGCTGCGAAAGTAGGCCACATTGGACTGTACCGGGACCCGGACACCTTTGAACCAGTGGAATATTACTGTAAACTTCCGTCAGACTGCCACGAACGGGAAGTATTTGTGGTTGATCCTATGCTGGCCACCGGGGGCTCCAGTTCCGCTGCCATTGAGATGCTGAAAGAAAAGGGCGTGAAACATATCCGCTTTTTGTGTATCATTGCCGCCCCGGAAGGTGTGGAGAAAATGAAGCAGGAACACCCCGATGTGGCGCTGTATATCGGAGCACTGGACCACCACCTGAATGAACACAAATACATTGTACCCGGACTGGGAGATGCAGGTGACCGCATTTTCGGAACAAAATAAAAAATTTGGTTAGTCTGCCACATACCCTGTACAAAATGTCGAAATCAAAAATAGAAAACATGGGCATTGTGCGGATTTACACAAAATTCCCTTTGTTTTATAATAGCAATCAGATTAATCACAAACACAGAGATTGTACAATCCGTATGAGAAGGGGGAATATCGTTTGAGTGATACAAACAACCAAAAAGAACCGAAGGGTTTAAGCAAGGCGCTGAAAATGTTCTACGGCGTTGGTGACTGCGGTTTTACCCTGATGACCAATGTGGAAAGCTATTACTTCAGCTTTTTCCTGACTAACCTTGCCCAGTTCGGCCTGGGTACTGTTTCTTTTATTACTACCCTGGCCAGTGCCATTGACGCATGCCTCTCATGGATGTACGGCGCTGTGTTAAACAGTATAAAGCCGAAAAAATGGGGACGTTACCGCTCATGGCTGATCTTACTGCCATGGCTGGTTCCGTTTTTATTTGCCTTCCAGTTCCTGAAAATCGGGGACGGACCGCTGTCCATTGCCATTATTATATTTGCAGCAGTGGTGAGCCACGTTGTATGGAACTTCCCTTATGTGGCCAATGTATCCATGATTGCTGTAGCGGGAAAAACACCTGACGACCGGGCACAGCTTGCTTCCACAAGAGCCGCCTGGGCCAATCTGTCAAAAGTCATCTTCTCCTATGTTGGACCTCCTCTGGCCGCCTTATTTGCCGGTATCATCGGTGAGAAGAGCCAGTACGGGGCAACTGCCTTTGTTCTGGGATGTGTTATGGCTGTATTGTATTTTGCCCATTTCAAAATGTTTGACGGATATGAGGAAGTGGAAACAGCTTCTTCAGCTGTTAAAAAAGATACCACCAAAACTTCCGGAGGCGACCTGGTAAAATCCCTGCTTCAAAACCCGCCCCTGATGACACTAATGCTGGCAGATTTAGCTAAATGGATGTTTAATTTCGTATGTTCTGGTGTTGCTATTTACTATTTCACCTATGTGGCACAAAATGAAAAGCTGCTGGCGACCTACATACTGATTTCCAATATTTTATGTGTGGCAGGCTCCTACCTGGCAAAAAACATGGCCAAGAAACTTTCCACACGCACCACCACAATTTTCACCTTCTTTGCCATGGCTGTTGTATTGATTGTGGGAAATTTCACTTATTCCAACGTGACACTGGTGATTGTACTCATGTCTGTGGCACAGTTCGGATACGGAATTGCATATGCCTGTACTCCGGCTCTCTATGCAGATACCATTATTTATTCTGAGTGGAAAACCGGGAAAAATGCTACCGGATGGATCAGCGGACTGCAGAACGTTCCTCTGAAAGTGGGCGTTATGACAAGAGGTATCATCATCTCTGCCTGCCTTGCTATGGCTGCATTCGATCCTTCTATCGACCCTGCCATGGCCACGGAAGGGCTGAAAAAAGGAATCTGCATGGCATTCATGATTATCCCGGCCCTGGCTCTTATCATCGCCGCAGTCCTTTTGCTGCTGGGCTTTTGCATCACCAAAGATAAGGTTGAGCAGTACCAGGCTGAGATCTCACAAAGAGCACAAAACGGATAAATAACACAAGGAATATAAAAAAGGAGAGCGCTTATGTTGACACAAAAAGAAAACTTATTGGAAACTATAAAAAAAGATGGAAAACCCGACCGCCTGGTAAACCAGTACCAGCCTTTTGTTCCCATTATGAATGATCCTCTCAGCAAGTATACGAGAGGAAACCGGGTAAGGGGCACCACTTCTTTTGACAGATGGGGCACCCAGATTCTCTTTCCGGAAGATGCGCCAGGACCCATGCCCCATGTAACTGAGGAACACAAAGTCTGCCCGGATATTACAGAATGGCAGAAATATGTGAAAGTGCCTGACCTTATCGCCAACTGCAGCGATGGATGGGAGGACGCCCTTGCCTCTGCGGCGGCAGTAGACCGCTCTGAAAAACTGGTCATGGGCTTTATGGGAACAGGTATCTTTGAGCAGGCCCACTTCCTGATGGGATTCGAGGACACCCTGGCAAACCTGCTGCTGGAACCGGAATCCATGGCCGAACTGGTGGAAGCCATCGCTGAATACCGGTTCACCTATGCCAAACTTCTGGTGGACAACCTGAAACCCGATGTGATTTTATCCCACGATGACTGGGGCTCCAAGACCAGCCTTTTCATGCAGCCGGATACCTGGAGAGAGTTTTTCAAAGACCATTATAAGAAAATATACGGCTACATGAAAGAACACGGAGTAATCGTTATCCACCATGCAGACTCCTTCTGTGAACCCATTGTGGAAGATATGGTGGATGTGGGCGTGGACATCTGGCAGGGGGTACTGCCGGAAAACGACATTGTAAAACTTCAGAAACAGCTGGACGGAAGAATGACCCTGATGGGCGGCGTGAATGCCGGCATTGACCGCTCCGACGCCACAGAAGAAGAAATCAGAAAGGACGTCCGCAGGGTATGCGAAACCTACGGTCCAGGAGGACATTTCATCCCCTGTATGACTTACGGCCTGTCGGGAACTATTTATCCACAGACCGATCAGTTTATTGCAGACGAAATCGACCGGTACAACAAAGAAACTTATGGCGTATAGCAGGAAAGGCCGGGGCGCAGCAAGCAGCCCCGGCCAGTAATATGCATAAAAACGGAGGAACTGCATGAAACCTCAATTCACAAAATCAACCGGATTCAAACTGGGATTCAAATTAAATATGCAGATAATTGCCGATGCGCTGGAAGAAACATTCAGCCAGATGGAACTTTACGACACAGAGAACACCTGCCGTCTGGAGGGCGTCAAAATCTTTTCTGCAAAATCATCCCTGAAAAAGAATTACGTATATCTGATTTCCTCATGCAGTGTAGACGAAAAGTTTTCTGATTACAGGGAAATCCCCTTCATCATTGTGGGCAGAGCCGATGCCTGTCTTTTTCCTGAAAACAGCCCCATCCTTCAAATCATAGACGGGACAGACTTTCTGGAAATTTTCGACCTGATTCAAGAGATTTTTGAAATCTATAAAAAATGGGACTGGAAACTGCAGGAAGCTTTGAACAGCCAAAAACCTTTGGATGAAATCCTGCTGGCCAGCATGGAAGTTTTCCGCAATCCCATGTTTATCCACGATGCAAACTTCTTTATCTTATCCTGCCCGAAGCATCCTCAGAGAATGTTATACTGGGAAACAGACCCCCGCACCGGGCGCAAAATGGTCCCCATGTCTACCATCAATGATTTCAAACTGGATAAAGAGTATCTGGAAGGCCTTGGAAAAAAAGAACCTGTCATTTTCTCCGCTTATCAAAGAGGATACCGGATTTTATTTGTAAATCTGTGGTGTAACGGGAAATACGAAGGCAGGATTCTGGTAGATGAAATCCAAAACCCCATCCGCCCTGGAGACCTTTACGTGATCGAATACCTGGGAAAATTAATTGAAATGTGTATTCAGTCAAAAGAATTATTCTGGCTGAGCATGGACAATGAAATGGAACAATTTTTCCTGAACTTTCTCAGCGAAAAAATTCAGGATGAACAGCAGATCATAAACTATCTGCACCTTCTCAGATGGAATCTCAATGACAGATATTTATGTCTGCGCATTATCACGGAGCAGAAAGATTTCAGCCTGGTTTCCTCCACCGCCACCCTGGGTCAGATTGATGCACAGATTTTTTCCGGACATACGTTTCTCTATGACAACAGTATCGTGGTCATTGTAAATCTCTCCTATGAAAATACCACCCCTCAGAAGGTCCTAAGAGAACTGGCCATTATATTAAGAGAAGGTCTGCTGAAAATCGGTGTCAGCTCAGAAGTCAACAGCTTCATGCTGATTCCCAAAGCTTACCATCAAGCCCGCATTGCACTGGAACTGGGGCGCATCAGCGACAGCATGTACTGGTACTATTACTTTGAGGATTATATGCTGGAATACATGATCAACTGTGCCAGCAAAGATGTTCCCATACAGCTTCTCTGCATGTCGTCCCTCCAAAAACTGCGGAAATACGATAAAGAAAACAACACAGAATTATACCGGACACTGCTGGTATTTTTAAGGTTGGAGCGCAACTTTCTCCAGACCTCCACAAAATTGTTCATCCACCGCAGTACCTTGTCCTACCGCCTGAAACGAATCCAGAAAATTACCGGAGTTGACCTGGACAATCCCAGTGAAAGACTGCGCCTGCTGATCTCTTTTTATATGCTGGAGGGAAGCAGCCTGGAATGTGTCTGAAAACCACCTTCTGCCAGAGGGCCAGTCCCCCTCAGATTTGTATTCCATATTTTCCCAGGTCCACCTTCCCCTCTCTCACTTCAACGCCCTCGGCCTCCAGCAGTCTGGCCTGCACTTCTTCCCCGCCGAATGCACTGCCCCCTGAGAGCTCCCCTTTGGCGTTCACAACTCTGTGGCAGGGGACTGAATCCCCATAGGGATTTTTGCGCAGGGCGTTTCCCACTGCTCTGGCCATCTTCCTGTCTCCGGCAAGTTCTGCGATTTGTCCATAAGTGGCAGCTTTTCCCTCCGGGATTTTCCTGACAGCCTCATAGATTCTCCTGGAGGGGCTGTCCGTGACCAGATCGTAGCTCTCCCCGATCATACGCCGGATATCCTCCGCTGGTATGGTTCCGTCTAAAATAATCGTATTCCAGTGTTCCTTATTCTGATGTCAGCCGGCAGTTACCGCTTCATATGTACTGCGCCAGAAATCCCTCCATTCAGGAGACACTTTCACATTCAGATTGATACAGCCGTTTCTCTCATATGTCCATAGAAACGCTTTCTTACTCCCCTTCACCCTGACCAGCTGCCAGTTTGGATCGTGAAAAGGGGCCTCCTGATACGTATTGGGAAACGACAGCCCATAAGCTAATGCTTCTTCCCTTGTTTTCATCATCTAATCCTCCAGCGGAATTTCAATCTGTACAATATAGTCATCCATCCGGTCAATCACATTCTCATTAATTCCCATTTCATAGGAAAAGCCAGACAATACCAGCCCCTGCTCCCCAGCATAATCAAATATTCTCTGGTAACACTGTGGGAGCTTCTCCCAGTCTCCCCTGTGAAATGCTCTTAAATACCTGCCTCCGGGCTGGATATGCAGCCCCTGCCTCTGCCCAAGAAAGGGAATCTCTATAAAAAGCTTGGAATAATCGTCAAAATCACCATTTTTCAGACTGTCCACAGCAATCATGGAGCCATACGAGGCATCGTGCAGACGGCCCAGCTGGTATTCTTCTGTCTTCGCCGTAATCATCTCCACTTTCTCCTCAAAGGAAGTATTCGAATCAATCTCAACTGTGATCAGACACCTTTCATCCTTTTCAACAACACAGATTTCAGACAAATCCATGGTCAGCAGAGTTTCCATATTCTGGCGGTAATTGCACACCATCTTTCTGACTGCCTGCAGATGGACAATACTGCGGTCCAGCTCTTTGGTCTTCTCCTCCAGCAGACGTTTGAAACCAGCCGCGGAACGCTCTCCCATAAAATCCTGAATTTCACTGACAGACACGTCCAGTTCCCTCAGCAGAAGAATGGTTTCCAGAACCGGGCTTTGATGATAACTGTAACAGCGGTATCCATTTGCCGGATTGACAGCAGCAGGCTGAAACAAGCCGATTTCGTCATACCACATCAATGTTTTCTTATTGATTCCATGCATGGCCGCAAACTGACCGATAGTGAGAAATTTATCTTTTTCATTCATTTTCAAATTTCCTCTTGACTGTACTGTTACTGGATGGTTTACCATATCATTCAGAAACCGTAAAAGCAACGGAAAGGAGAGAATTATGGACGCTGTAAATGTATACCAGAAACCTGTAACTCTGAAAAACATCCTGAAATTTGCACTTCCCACCATCGCCATGACCATGTTCATGTCCTTTTATACCATGGTGGACGGCCTGTTCGTCTCCAGCCTGATCGGCACCCAGGCATTGTCAGCCATCAACCTGACGGCACCTGTCATCCAGCTTGTCACCGCCATCTCCACCATGCTGGCCACAGGAGGCAGCGCAGTGATCATGAAGAAAATGGGGGAGCGAAAAGCGGAGGAGGCGAAAGAAGACTTCACCTTCCTGATTCTGATAAATGTGCTGGCAGGACTCCTTATGTGCGGCCTGGGTTATCTAGTGATGAACCCCATTTTCACAGGCATGAATCTGTCTGCCGCCGTATCCGGATACTGTGTGGACTACTTGAGCCGCTATCTGCTGTTCACTGTTCCCATACTGCTCATGAATAATTTCACCCTTTACATGATCGCAAGCGGAAAGTCCACCCTCTCCCTCATCTGTTCCGTGGCTGGGGGTATCTTAAATATGTTTCTGGACTACCTGTTCATCGCCTGCTTCCACATGGGTATCAGCGGTGCGGCAGCCGCCACGGGTCTTGGATATTCTGTGACCGCTGTGGCCGGATTATTCGTTTTCAGCCAGAAAAAGAATCTTCTCCACTTCAAAAAACCGGTATTCCGGCTCAAAGTTCTGGCCAATGCGGCTTCAAATGGATGTTCCGAGATGGCATCTGCCCTTGTGACAGGAATCATCACCATGGTGTTCAACTGGACCATGCTTCACTATGTGGGGGAAGATGGCGTGGCCGCTGTGACCATTATCATGTATGTGCTGATGGCGGCCAGCTCCCTGTATACTGGTTATTCCTATGGTGCAGCCCCTATGATCAGCTACTATTACGGAGAACAAAACCACAGAAAACTGAAAAAACTCATCGCCGTCAGCCTGAAAGTAATTGCCGCAGTCTCAGTACTGACAGCCCTGGCCTCATTTGTACTCACCAGGCCGCTGGTGTCCATCTTTGCCCCTGCCGCCAGCCCGGTGCATCACCTGGCTGTCACAGGCAACAGAATCTGTACAATTGCCCTGTTGTTCATCGGCTTCAACATTTTTGCCAGCGGAATGTTTACGGCATTATCAAATGGATTTGTCTCGGCAGTTCTGGCATTTTCCAGATCATTTGTATTTATGCTCATTGCCATGATCACACTGCCCATTCTTCTGGGGGTGAACGGAATCTGGCTGGCAACCCCTGCGGCGGAGCTTATGGCGCTTGTCTTGTCTGGAAGTATGTTCTTTCGTTATCGGAAATCATATGGGTATTCAATGTGAGAGGGTCAGACATATTTGACCCTTTCAATGACACAATGGTGCCTTTTTGTCTTTTTCCTATAACTGATTCCCACAAGGAGAATGTCACCTGTATAATCTTTCAAGGTATCTACATAATGTCTATTTTTTATCTGGGCAATGGCAGTACCCGCATCCTTATCCCATTTCAGTTCCACCAGCAGTGCCGGCATCCCACCCAGATACTCGGGCTTTGGAAGATATACAAAATCCGCAAATCCTTTTCCTGTTGGAAATTCCCTGATGGGCTTCATATAATACTGCATCGCGCTCAAAAAGGCAAGGGTCAGTACACTGCTCAGGGAATTTTCATTGTTATACTGTATCACCGGGATAAATCTGTCATGAATCTTTTCTATCCCCTGTGCCACAGCCTTTCCCTCCAGCTCCAGAGCCGCATGAAGCAGTTTTTCAGATTCCTCTCCTCATGACACCTGCTGCCGCAAAAGGATTATACACATGAAGCCTTTCAAGAACCGCTTTCGTCCCTGTTTTTTCCCCTGCTCCGGGCACCCAGTCAAGTATATATCCGTCATACCACCGTTTTACTTCCCCGTACTCCATGCCATATTCCCGGCACAGCTTCAGCACCTCATCTTCCGTAAAACCTATATAGGGGGTCAGCGGACCTGCGCCAAGCATTGTAAATTCCTCAAAATTATTCAATGCAGACTGTGTCTTCAGCTTCTTAACAGGCAGAATTCCTGTGATGTAGGCAAGATGAAGAAACTCCACGGGGCCGCTCCCTTTAAAGAGCCCCCGCAGAAAATTAATATATTCTTCCTGAATCTCTGTGTTTTCCGCCTCGTCACGGATTAATGCATCCCATTCGTCAATAATAATCACAAATTTCCTGCCTGTCCGCGCATTTATCCGGGACAGCAGCTCTGGAAGCGTCTTCCCTTCTGCCTCCGGCATCTCCCCACAGCTGTCTTTCAGCTCGCCCGTGATTTGCTCCGCAATATAGGAAACCGTATCTTCTGCCGAACCTGCCGCCGTGCAGCACCACTGCACATCGAAATAAATCACATCACACTGATTTAGATATTTTCTGAAAGACTCCTCCCTGCCAATAGCCCTGTTTCTAAATAATCTTTCCGAATCACAGCCTCTGCTGTAATAAGCGGCCAGCATATGGGCAGTAATGGATTTGCCGAACCTGCGGGGACGGCTGTTGCAGATGAAACAATTATTCGTATCCATCACTTTGTTGGTATAAGACAGCAATCCAGTCTTGTCAACATAAATCTCCGAATTCACCGCCGCCTGGAAGCCTTTATTATCAGGATTTACAAATCTTCCCACATTTCATCCTCCCCTGCTACACTCATTTCCTCCCGGGTATCTCTCTATGACACAAGCATGTTTCCGTTTCCCCGGCGGCGCCTGCCTGTCATAACCAATCCCCACCAACAGAATATCACCGCCAAAATCTTTAAGCGCATCTGGATAACGCCGCTTCTGAATCTGCTCAATGGCTCCTTTTGCGGTTCTATTCCATTTTAACTCAATCACCAGTGCCGGCAGTATGGAATTCCTTTTCGGAATATATACAAGATCCGCATATCCGGCTCCTGCTGGCAGCTCTTCAAACATCATATACTCATCACAGCTGCTGAAATATGCACGTTTCACCACACTGCGCAGAGCCTGTTCATTATTGTAAAAAAGCGGTGATTCTTCCTCATGAATCTTTTCAATCTGAGCCGCCACAGCCTCTGTGTTCCCATGAATGGTATCGTATATAAGCCGGTCGCTTTCCATAACCCGTTTCACCGTCTCCTCACGCTTTACTTCACGGATCATCTTGGAAAATTCCATCCGTATCTCCTCATTGGGAATACGCGCTTTTTCCGAAATCTCATCATAGGCCAGATACCCAAGATGAATCAAGAGAGTCAGCACGTCATCCCGATTTCTGAAAACCGCCGGATCGTTTGTAAATCCTTTTGTGTCTACTTTAACTTCTCCTCCTCCAGCCAGCTCAGCTGTCACTTTTGACACTCCATCATAATCCAGGCTGATGTACCCCAGCAGACTCTCCGCAGCGGAAGTCTGTGTCCAATAAGAGTCAAAATCATTGTTGCGGACAGCCTTCATCACGGAATTGGGATTATACACAGAACCCACATCCGGAAACGTATAACCATCATACCACTGCTTCATCCCTTCGAAATCCCTGTGATAGTCCTGACAGAGTTTCTCCACTTCTCTCTTTGTAAATCCCACATAACTGCCAAACTTTCTTGGCTTAATCATGGAAAATTCCTCAAAATCGGAAATCGCCGACTGGGAACCGTCTTTCCTGATTGGAAGAATCCCCGTCATATAAACAGCCGCAAAAATCCTGTCCGTGGTACCGCTCCCCTTAAACAATGTACGCAAAAATTGAAGATACGCTTTCTGGATTTTTGACAGTTCCCTGATAGGCGCGTCCCACTCGTCCACAATCATAATAAATTTTCTGCCTGCCAGCTCTGCCGCATGAATCAGGGTCTCATCAAACGCATTCCCCGCTTTCAATTTTGGATAGGCACTCAGCAGTTCCTGTGTAACGCTTTCCTGAATAAACGCCAAAACATTCTGGGGACTGGTCTTTCCTATTATATTGGTCATATCCAGATAAATTACATCATATTGATTCAGGTGCTTTCTATAACTTTTCTCATCCAAAGCAATCGAAAGATCGTCAAACAACGGGGACGAATCACACGATCTGTCATAATATGCACAGAGCATTTTCGCGGCAAATGACTTTCCAAAACGCCGCGGTCTGCTGACGCAGGTCAGCCTTCTGGGGGTTTCTATAGTCTCGTTAATCAGACAGATCAGACCGCTCTTATCCACGTACACATCATTTCTGATTCCTGTAAAGCCGCTGTTTCCAGGATTTAAGTACATTCCCATATTTTGCACATTCCTTTCACATTCCCAAACTTTTTGCGAATCTGCCTTTCCCATGTTTTTACTGTCTGGTTTCTTAAAAATGCCATCATGGGTTCCAGAGCCTGATGGGAATCCCAGGCTTCCAGAGCCTGATAATAATCCTTCTTATCCTCCTGGTGAATGGTAACAGGCGGATGGTTATGCGCCGCCAGGAAATAATTCATGGCAAGCCGTCCAACACGGCCATTTCCGTCAGCAAAAGGATGTATATTCTCAAACTTCACATGAAAATATGCCGCTGCAGTCAGCTCTTTCCCAACTGGAATCTCTGAAAGTTCTTCCAGAAGCTCTCTCATTTCCTCAGCCACATCCTCCGGCGGCGCCCCCACCTCCTCCCTTCCGGTAACATAATCATGCCTTTTATACTCACCAGGCCGCTCTCCCAATTGATAGCGCCTCTGGTCATACGTATTCTGTGTCAATTTTTTCTGCATTTCGCAGATTAATGCCTCATCCAGAGGCCTGCCCGCGCCAAAAGCATCAAGAAACAGTTCATAAGCTTCTCTCCCATTTCTGATTTCAAACAAAGTGCGCAGATCACCTGTATAAGATACCACTCCATCATGCTCGAAGATCTCTCTTGTGTCCTGGTATGTGATTTTGTCGTTTTCTATCTTTCCAGAATGGTAGGCAAAAGCAATGCTCTGCAATACCTCCGATAGGTGCCTCATTTACGCCACCCGCGCGCCCGGACTCTTACAACTCCTTTAGGAAAAACTTATTCATTGTACTGTGGACAACATTTTCAGGCCGTGGGATTTCCACATATCCTGTTTTCTCATAAATATGGACCGCTACCTGCAGGCTACTGTGGGTTTCCAGATACATACGCTTATACCCCATTTTTCTGGCACAATTCTCAATGTACGCAATCATTTGGCAGCCAAGCCCCTGCCCTCTGGCAGCATCCGCCAGATAAAGCTTTTGAAGTTCACAGCAGTCACCGTCAAACTCAGAAAAACCAACACCGCCAATGAACACACCGTTTTGCAAAAGCACATAGTAGGCACGGCCATCAAATGAATAGAACCGGCTCAAATGGTCCAGACTCTCATCAAAATACACTGTCCCCGGAATATCCAGGTGATAGGCTTCCAGATTAATGCGGATCAATTCAGCCAATGCAGAATCATATTGTGAGGTTAACGGTCTGTATTCCACGTTTCCTTTCATGTTGCATCCCCTTTCCAACTCCCGCTTCCAGTACTGTTTATCATTCATCATAGCAGAAAAAGGCCGCTATATCAATCGGATTCCGGAACCTGACCGTAATCATTTTATTTCAAAATAGAATTCTCCGCTTGTTTTCCTCATACTGCTGGTGTAAAATATAACTAAAGAAAGAATACAAATCATAAAAAACACCGTATTGAGACAGATTTATTCAACTCCCAGGAATATTTATAAGAAAATGTTCGGGCGATGTTATCTCGTCAGCGGTGATTCACCACATGCAACGTAAAGGGAAAGAGGAAGAGGAAGAATCCAATGAAATTCATGAAAAAAATGCTGGTCTGCATATTGTGTACCTCACTGCTGTTGAGCCTGTCATCAATATCCGCAGCTGCCGCAGATACAAATCATACTTCATCTCAAAAAAAGAAACTGGCAGGCTGGCAGACGATCAAGGGCAAAAAGTATTATTACAGAAAAGGGGTTAAAGTAACCGGGTTAAAAAAGATTGGGAACAACAAGTATTATTTTAATAAGAAAGGTGTCATGCAGACAGGGCTGAAAACAGTCAATAAGAAAAAATACTATTTTGATAAAAACACCGGCTGTATGACAGTAACGGCTGTATACAAAAAATATCTCATTGCATACAACGGCGTATGTTACAAAATACCGGATCAAAAAACGGGAAATAAACTCAAGGATGCACATAGAGTCGCAAAAGCCATTGCCAAATGTGTACAAAAGAAAGGCAGAGATATTGACCGGGTACAACAGGCGGCATTCTATGTGTCTGTGTTCTCACAAAGATGCAGATATACCATGAGCGGCCCCGACTACAGCGAAGCCTATGGCGTCTTCATTGCCAAAGAGTACTCCTGCGCAGGTTCCACCCGCGCACTGGGAATGGTTCTGGAACATCTGGGATATCAATGGACACATGCAAATCCAAACAACTATACACACCAATGGTGCAAGCTCAAAATGGATGGCAAAAACGGATATGCCGACGGCCAGGTTGGAATGGTTGGATACGGCAGACATTTTGCTGAAAAATGATAAACGGAAAACACACAACTCCTTATGTTCACACAGAAATATCAATACACGATTGGGGAAAAATGAAACATGCAGAATTTTACATATAAGCTGATTGAAGACGGAACTTATTGCGTGACGACCTATCAGGGCGACGAAGAAACTGTCGTGATACCTGACAATCAAAACATTACTATCCTTTACGACGATTTATTCAAAGGACATTCGGAGATTACTTCTGTTCACATACCAGATACCGTTACCGATATAGGCGAATTTGTGTTTGACGGATGCGTAAATCTCCGTCATATAACACTTCCGGCACAACTTGAAAATTTGTGGGGACACACATTTACACGCAGCGGTATAGAAGAAATCACACTGCCAGACAGGGTCAGGAGCATTCCTCCATTTGCCTTCAAAGACTGCCGTCAGCTGAAAAAGGTGGTGTGCAGTCCAGGGCTGAAAAAGATTCACGCATGGGCTTTTGGCGGATGCAGTCAATTGGAAACAGTTGTCCACGGCCCTGATGTGGAGGTGAGTCCCCAGGCGTATGTATCGAAGGAACAGGGTCGGTGATGGTAGAGTTTCCATAAAATCATTGTCTAGAATATATCTTAAAAATCATTCAGGCCACCCGCACGCCCCACTTTGCGGGAGATTTGCTCCTCACTCAGTTGACACAGCCCGTTGCTTCGCCTTCATTCAGAGCAAATCTCCCATATCATATCCTTTGACGTACAAACTGTGACACACGGTTGACATAAATCATTTTTCAAACACGTTATGAAGGAATCTAAATTATGGATTTTAAAAAGAATATTTTAAATATACACCAAAAACAAATTTTATTAAAAACTGCTGATTTTCCCCTTTATACAATCACATAATTTTGAGACACTATATGAAATACCTATTCCGCATATTATGTATAACCATCTAAAATCAGAAAAACTAATTGGGAAATATTTTACCACGGATTTTATATTATCATAATTTCTATAAATTGTTTTTGCTAATATAAAATCTGTTGCTTTAAAAGCCATAAAATGAAAGGCCATTATTTCAAAACTTCGACTGCCAATTTCTTGCATGATATGGCTGCATCTTCTACCACTTTTTAATAAAGAACTTAAAGAAATACAAAATAAGATTCCTAAAAATGTCATTGGATAAAACCAAACATACCCATAATATAAATCCTTAGCAATTTCAATTTGCAAACCCGTAATAAAATTTAGTATAATAATGCATCCCCCATATATCGGAAACATTCCTAATTTTGTTATTCTTTCTATTATACCATTTAACTTCGCATTTCGAACTAAATATCCTACATATATAATGGGAAGCATTATTAACGCTTTATCCAAATAACAGCAATTACAAATTATCATTAACAACTTAATATTTTGCTTTATATATGACAGAAACATACCCACAATTCCGAACTGAAAAAGCATCATCCCCTTCAATATACTATTATGTATTTTACAGTCAAGAATACAATATAACGATAAAGAAATTACAAAAAGAGGGATAAACCACAATGCCCCAGTGAAAAATCCTGATGGCATAAATAATACCGATAAAATAAGACGTTTTATGATACTGCCAATGTTTTCGATATCGATTATATTACAATAGTACCAAATTGGATATAAAATAATAGAACCCATTATAACACAAAAATATTTACGATAGTTTTTTTTGAAAATTTTATAAATAAACCTTGAAGGAAATAATTGTTTTTGATAAAGTAATCCTGAAACAAAAAAGAAAACAGTAATATGATATACATATACAAATCTTCTGATATATTCTACTGTTGGAGAATAAAATATATCTGTATTCATCGCGTGACCAATAACAATGGAAATTATGCCAATCGCTTTTAAATAGTCAATTTTTTCATTACGTTTAATAAATTTCATATCATTCACCAAGTCATTTCTTCTTTATAAATTCTAATATTATTTGTTGAAAATATTTAATATCTTTTCTCAATAATATCCAAGAAAGTACTGATATACAAATAATATATAATATAAATCCCAAAACGGAAGAAAAGCAAATCCCAAATCCAATAAATAATATTGTCGTAAAGAAAATATAAATCAACTCGTTAAGACCAAAGCTCACATTTTTAAAATCCAGACAACAGATTAAAAGCCATATAATAGATGATAATAAGGTTCCTATGGCAAATGATTCAATTTTATGTAATAAGGCATAACAAAAAATATTTAGTAATACTCCTGCTATAACTACAAAAAGAATCTTTTTAAAATAATCTTTTTGCTTTTTTTCTACTTTATACATATTTACATAGATACTTCGTATCACAGTGTAAAAAATTTGAGAAGCAAATAGCAGAAATATAATCGATATTGACTCTTGGTATTTATCTAAATATATCTCTACAATAAATTTTACACCAAACCCACACGATACTATATATGATGTAAAAATCAAAATTAAATTTCTAATCTTAATGATTTTTTTAATATCATAATGATTACAAAAATAGTTATATAGAGTAACTGATATAGGTGTTAATGCAATATTTATAAATCCTTCTGTACTTACAGCAAATGAATAATGTGCAAACGATACAGTTGACATCAGCCCCTTCACGAACCATCTATCTATAGAAGTTAATAAAACTGAAGAAAAATTTCCAAGTGTAAGTGGAAGACCTGTCTGTATATTATCTTTCAGTTCTACTAAAGAAAACTTTTTATAAGAATTTATGTCTGTGATAGTTTTCTTAATCTCTAATTCTAAATAAATCCACAATAGTATATTCCATACAACCAATGATGCTAAAAACAAATGATAATCATCTGTCCTAAATACAAAAACAAGCAACATATTAATCAAAAAATTCATGAGTGCTGTAATTTTTGTTATATTACTATAACGTTCAAATTCACCAATTGCCTGAAATACCAATCTAAAATAATCAATCGTATTCATTGGAAGAATAGTAAATCCAAACGCTAGAAGAAGGTCATTTTGACTCATTATTGATATTAGAATCACTACTGCACCCATACATAGTTGAAATATCTTGAGTGTAAAAAGAGTTATTGATATATCTTGTGATCCAATTTCTGAAAAGTTTTTGCCGCCATATTTTAGGTATATACCATCTGAATATCCTAAATGCAGCAACCCTATATAGGATATATATAATTGATATAGCTTTAACGCAGAGTAAGAGTTGATAGACAGATATTTCGGCAAAATGAAATTAGACAGCAACCCAAAAACCATTCCGATTATATTAGCAATAAAAATGTTGCTTATCCCCTTAATAAATGAATTTGACATATCTTACCTCTTTACATTGACTAATTTTGTACAAAAATCATTATATACTGAGGAATTAATAGCATAACCAAAAGTATTTGTAGAATAATATTTTGCTTTTTTTCACACACAACCTCTGTATAAATAAGCATTGGAAGTAAAAACACAGTAAACAAATCCGCCTCACGTGATATCGCATGTATTGGGTATGCAAAAGTATAAATCGCTAAACCAATAAGAACTATAATACTCAATTTAGAAAATATTTTGTCATTTCTGTATATATATATGACAATCATTCCTATTAGTACCAGAAGAAAAAACTCCCTTTTTTGAAATGCAAATTCTATATCCAAGAAATAACTGCTGAAAGCATTTATCTTTAACATCCCAAAAATCCAGTTTGTTATCAACAATGCAAATTTTACAGTGTAATCTCCTACTCGAAACATATATCCTATTACAAGAGCTATCCATGCAATAATAAATATCTGTTTCGTCAATTTTGATGTACCCCAAAGAAATACGGCTAAAATAATTAGAAAACTTATTGCAGTTGAATGAATAGTAATAGAAAAAGCAAACAATACAATGGAAAGCACTCTTTTTTTCTTCTCAAGGAACAAACCTAATGCCAATAAAGAAATTCCTAACGCAATGCCCGATCTGATTGCAACAGAGGTATATAAGATCCCCTCCCACAACATATATATTTCCCACAAAATGATAATTTTAGAATAAGTTATTGAGGAAACTTCAGTTACTCCAATACAATATTTGACAATATAATACACTCCAGTCAAAGTAGCTACCGACATTATCACACTAATAGAGAAAAAGAAAAATTCTACAGAAAATCCCAATTTGTAAAACACATACATTAAATATAAAAATCCAATCTCCATAGAATGATAATTTCTATTAAAAAAGAAATCCACAAAACTATTTATATGATAATTTTGGATGATACTAAAGCTTCTTTGGTATACGTTTATGTATTCTATTGTATCAGCTGCTTCTAAAGGTCTAAATGCGACTATAAATCCATTTGATATTACTAACAAACCTAAAACAACCGCCATCTGCTTTTTAGATACCCTCACATATGCACATAAAATTGAAAAACAAACACAAATGGCCATATAAATAAAATAAACTTTTATATATGCAGACATTATAAACTTGTTCTACCTTCCGATCTCATATTTATCATTATCAATTTCAGTCATTTTCTTTTTTAATTTGGTATAATATTCCTTATAATTTTTATCCATAATAACTTTGATTTTAAAATTTAACAATCTTATATATCTAAGAATCAATAATTTTAGTTTTGATATTCCACAATACCTTTTTACTGTATAGTAATCACTTATATATCTATGGTAATCAGCAAAAGGATTTCCTAATTTTTCTGTTGTCTTCCCTTCCGAGTGTAGTACTAACGCGTTTGGTTCATAAAACACCTTTTTTTTAATTGCTTTTAATTTTATTGATAGTATTCTTTCTTCTGAGTATAAAAAAACGTTTTCATCAAACAGACCTATTTGTATAAATACGCTTAAATCAATTAAGAAGCAGCATCCTGATACCATGCCGTAGTACTTATGTCCACTTTCTTGATATCTATCTGCATCAATTAAACCAATTTCAAAAGCTTTTTTCAAATAAAAAAAGGGCATTCTATCTAATAATGCGGATAAAAAATTGTAAGTAGTTATCAACTGCTGTCCATTATTGTCAAAAATATTTTTTACTCTTGGTCCCACTACGGCAATTTCGCTATCAAGGTCTTCACACATTATTGAAATTGCGTCATTTTCAAATTTTATATCACTATTAACAATAGCAATTAAATTCACATTATCTTGAATTGCTTTTTTTATACCAATGTTATTCCCCCTAGAATATCCTACGTTTTGAACTAATGAAGTCAGTGATATTTCATTCCTACCTTTACAGTAGTCTGCAACTTTACTCTTTATATTTTCATCTGACCCATTATCAACTACATATATCCTATACTCACATTTTATATATTGATATATTGACTCTATACATTGCACTAAGTCACTATATGTATTATAATTAACTATAACAATACCAACCATTCTTCTACACCCTATCACTTTTACTTGTCAATAAATGATATATTCTTTCAGAATTATTTGTGTCCCAATATTTAAATATTTCTTTATGTTCGATCTCAGCTTCTTTCGAAATACTATAACCATTTTCTGTTAATCTTTCGATTTCTCTAACAACATCTACATAATTGTCAAAGGAGTTTCCAAATGGATTGCTATGATAATTAAAATATCCCTGCTTATACTGGTGATCTCTAAACTTCTGTTCATCAAATTGATAAAAAACAACAGGTTTTTTCATATATACCATATCAAAAAAAACACTCGAGTAATCTGTAACCATCAGAGCAGAACTTTTTAATAGTTTTTGTATATCAAATTCATTTTGAGATGCAACTGTAATATAGCTCTTAACTATACTAAAATCATGTATAAACCGCTGCAAATTTCTGTGTGGATAAAAGATAATTTTTAAGGCATATTTCTTTGCAAGCTGTTCCATTTCAGATGAGTTAAGTAATTGAATCCATTTTTTAAAGTACTCTGAATTTCTAAATTCTAACAGAGACTCTTCTGTCTCTTTTGATTTTATTACGAACCAATATCTCCATGTAGGCATTATTACAATTTGTTTCTGATTGATTGTAGCATCATGCAGCGCATCAAATCTTGACAAACCTGTTAATTGAACAATGCCTTTTTCATAACCGAATCTATTCTCAACAAATTCTTTTTCGGGGTTTGTAGACGTAAGAAAAAATTTAAAACATGATCTATCTGCATATAGCCATCTGCAATCGTTAATTATAATTCCATGTTGTAAAAATACATTTTGAGTTTTAAAAATTTTATTGAGTTCCATAAACTGACAAACTGCAGCATTTGGTTTTCCTCCTTTTTGTGAACTTATGTTATATTCACACAGAAAATATGCCAGCCAATGTTTTATACTGCCATATCCAATCACCTCGCCAACTCTGGTAACTTTATGAAAATCTTTTGACTTTTTTTTAATTGCATAATAACATTTTTGATTTTTATGACATTCACACATGTATTTAAAAAAGTGATACCCATTATCTTTTGCTTCATAAGGTTCTTCACAAATTAACCACATACCTGAATATTTTTTTTTATATAACGGTACTAATAATAATGCCATAATCATTTGGAAAAAAGATAGATAGTCTCTGAATGCTACATCTTTTAATCTTTCTAAAAAATATTTTGGATTAATCAATTCTTAATTACCCTCTTTTTCTATTCTCGCGCAAACTTTTTATAAACAACTTCTCTAACAAAATTAGGCATCATAATCTGCAAAACAAATCGCTGGATGATATTAATTACATATCGAGGAACATTAATAATTTTCTTTTCAAGCATCAATTTTTGTATGCCTGCTTCACTATTAAAATATTTTAATCCGCCACGTCTTCGATACATATCACAGCCCACCCTCACACGAACTAAACTGTCAGGAATATTAGCAAATATGTAATTTTTTTCTGCCAATCGAATCCACATGTAATAATCTTCATTCCAAAACCAATCCTGATAATTTCCAGATGCCAATATGCTGTTCTTTCTATACATTACAGTCATATGATTAAATGGACATCTCTTTTTCATCCATTCTTTTAATTCTTCATTCGTGAGAGGCACTATACGTTTTCCAACTATATTATTTTCCTCACCAATGAATTCTTCAATCTGGCCTCCAACAATGGCAGCCTCGGGATGTGTTTGAAAATATTCAAGCTGTTTTTCGCATCTATCAGGAATTGCAATATCATCCGTATCCATTCTGGCCACTAATTCATTTTTACAAATTTTTAGTCCTTTATTTAAAGAACGCCCCAATCCTATGTTCTTCTTATTTACAATTATCTGAAACAATCCAGGATACGATGCTCTATATTCTTCGACTACTGCATAAAGCTCTTCTGTCAAAGGACCGTCTTCAACTAATACAATTTCATCTGGTTTGATTGTTTGTTCAATTATTGAATCTAATGCACGTTTTAAGTATTGAGGATTTTCTTTTTTATAAAGTGACATCAAAATAGAATATTTTCTATAATCATTAATTTGCTCCATCTCTGGACTTTCTTGCTCTTTCAATAGAATTTCTCTCGCCTCTTTTTGTTTTATATTAAACTCATCCTCTGTTATTTTCCCTCTGTTTAATAAATCCACTCCATAGTCTGATGAAAGATCAGTTTCTTGTAAATTTACCTTGTCATGTACCAGCACTTTTATTAATGTTTTTATTATAATTTTCACATCATTTACTAGAGTAATCCGCTGAATATATTCTAAATCACTGTTTAGCTTTTCTTCCCAAGATATTGCATTTCTTCCTCTAATCTGCGCAAGTCCAGATAGACCTGGACGTACAGTATGCCTCTCCCGTTGCTCCGATGTCATAAATACCATATCCCTTACAAGCTGCGGACGCGGACCAATAATTGACATATCACCCTTTATAATATTTATCAACTCAGGTAATTCATCAATACTTGTATTTCGCAACATTTTTCCAAACTTTGTTAATCTCTTTTCGTCCGGTAAAAGATTTCCCTTTTCATCTTTTTCATTTGTCATCGTACGAAATTTGTAAAGTTTGAATACCTTTTCTTCACCTGATTCCAGGTCAATAAGTCCTGGTCTATTCTGTGTAAAAAGCACTGGACTTCCCAGCTTCTTTTTGACCAATAAAGCTGTGATGCTTATGATTGGTGATAATACTATTACTGCGCCAGCTGCAAGTATTACATCCAATGGACGTTTAACATATTTTTCATAAAACCCAAAGGGAATTCGAGCATATCTGCTTTTTTGTGCTTTCTTCTGTTCTCTCAAATTCTGAATAACAGCCGCCAATCCAATTCCGGATATAATTGATGCACCAATGATACTAAATAAGTTTTTCATAATTTAAAGCTACCAACATTAAAATAATTATATTTACTCATAACACCCAAAAATAATCTCAATCACCCGGTCCTGCTCCTCCTCTGTCATCTTCACATCCGAAGGAAGACACAGCCCGCAGTGAAACACTCCTGCTGCCTCATCTGCATAGACCAGTTTCTGGATATAGAATTCCTGAAAACTTCTCTTACATCCATCTACACTTACAAATTCATGCTTGCGATAAACGGGCTGCATATGCATGGGTTTCCAGATGGGACGCCCTTCTGCATTGAACGCGGACAACGCATCCAGAATTTCCATAGGACAGGTGCGTCCATGAACGCTGTGATAGATATATTCCATATCCGACCTTAGCATCTCACACATGCCGTTCCCATCTATGGTCATACAGGACAGCCAGAAATTCGGCTGACAGTAACGACCGTCGTAGGGGTTCATCCGAATATCCAGGCTGGACAGCGCGGTTTCATATCTTTTATAAATTTTCTTTTTAGCTTCAATGTGTTCTTGCAGGTGGCTCCACTGCCCACGGACAACTCCTGCGATCACATTGCTCATCCTGTAGTTGTAGCCCAGTTCTTCATGTTGATACCAGGGAGCATTTTCCCTGGATTGTGTGGACCATTTTCTTGCTTTTTCTGCACTGTAACGGTCGTTGACCAGGAGCATCCCGCCAGAGGAACCTGTGATGATTTTGTTACCGTTGAAACTTAAAGCTGCATAATCGCCAAAACTTCCCGTCTGCTTTCCTTTGTAGAGTGCACCCAGGCTTTCTGCTGCATCTTCGATCAGCAATGCGTCGTGTCTGCTGCAGATGGCCTTTATCTCATCTATCTGCGCCGGAACGCCGTATAGATGCACAAGAACCACCAGCTTAACATCTGGATAACGTTCAAAGGCACGTTCCAGGGCTTCCGGATCCATATTCCAGTCGTCCAGGGATGCATCAATAAAAACGGGTTCACCCCCCTCATAGAGAATGGGATTGACTGTGGCGTCGAATGTAAGGTCTGAGCAGAATACACGTTTTCCATAGAGGCTCCCACCAGTTCCCAGCCCATCTGGAGTGGCGATACCAGTACTGCTTCCATACAGTTTCTCAGCCGCCAGTTTCACCGCAAGGTGAAGGGCGGCTGTCCCACTGGATAAAGCCACTGCATATTTGACCCCGATAAACTCTGCCGCCAGTTTCTCCAGCCTGTCAATGTTTTCCCCCACTGTGGACATCCAGTTGCTCTCATATGCCTCGGTTATATATTGTAGTTCTTCTCCATGCATAGTCGGGGATGAAAGCCACAGTCTGTTTTCAAATGGCTCAATCCCGTCGAATCGGCTTTCTTCCCTTAAATTGTATGCTTTCATCTTTACGCCGACTGCTCCTTTCTCCTCTTTCTATCTAATTTTGGACACGAAAAAATGCGTGGTTTTCTTCCCACGCTGCTGTTTTTGGGCATACTTTATCTGCCCTTTTCCGTATATTATTGTTCTGCAAAAGGGCAGGCTCCGCCATCCGGCGATTCTAAAGCATTTTTTGCTCCCTGCTCCAATCCCCGCTTGGCATCACAGTATGTCCACCCCTTCCTGCAGGGCGCTCTGGGCGTCCACTGCATTTAGCGGCTTCCTGATTCGTTTCCTTAATCTTCTTTACTACTCCAAGCCCCAGTTTCACATCAACCACACGGCCCATCAGTTCAATCTCAATGACAGCAATTCTCCGGTGGCGGTCAATCCATTTGCATCTGCCTCCGCATCCCTGCAGGGCACCTTCTGTTACCACCAGCTTGTCACCCACCATATATCCTTGTGAATATCTTGCGATATGCTCTTTCCCGCCCAATCTCTTTAAAAATTCTTCTTCCTCCGGCCGGATCGGCGTCACTTCCTCCCCGGTGGACAGCACCTTTGTCATGGCTTCGATTTTGCTAAGACGCAGACGGAAACTGTCAATATCCGCAGTTTCTACAAAAATATAACTTTTAAAAATGACGCTCTGCCTGAGTTCCCATTCTCTGCCAATCTGACGCATTCTCTCAGCTAAAACGACAAATACATCCTCCCCCGGTTTTATGATCTGATTCCGGCATTTTTCTGCCGTCTCCAACTCCCGACCGGTCTGTACCTGTACCACATACCACAAACTCAACCATCCCCTTCGTTCCCCGCCCTGCCGTCTGTATCACGGCTCCTTTCGGTCTGCCCCAAAGGGAAAGCGTTTCATTCTAAAACTCTTTTGCTTATTTGATTTTAAACTTTGCAGATATTATGGAAAGAACTCACCCTAATATCGCCTTGAAACCCTGTATTTCCAGGCTTTTTCTGGGGGATTAACTCTTGAAAAAATCACCGGCACCTGTTGACATGCCAAAAAAGATATGTTATTCTCAATAACAGATTGAGTTTGCACTACTATTGCCAAAACTTATGAATGTTTTTTATGTATTTTGTATAGATTCTGGTTGTTATTGGAGTCTAAAAAATGTGGGGGTAAATTCAAGAATTCATCCCCAGCTCAATGCCGCCAAAACAAGCAGTTTTAGCATTTTCTTATCCTTCCTGCTCCAATATTTTCCACAATTTTATCCATAATTTCCAAATCCATTTTCTACAGTCTCATTACAATCCTACATCATCAATAGACTCTGTGCGTTCAGCTGACTGCACACTTTCCGCTGCTTCCCTTTCTCCCAATAAGTCCATATTCCCAATTTTCTCCCTATGCACCACCTTTTTTGTACTCCTGCTCCTTTCCAATACTTGAGCAATTTTCGTACGTTCAGCCCTTTCCAGTTCTGTATCACTTACCGCATTTCCAGCTCTTTCCAGCTTCGCAATGGCCCCCACATTCTCAGTGCTTTCTATCCCCACATCTTCTTTCGAATTTGTAGTTTCCTCTACACATTCCATGGTTTTCACTGCCCGTTTAATTTCAGCACCAGTTTTTACCTTCTGTTTCCGGTCCTTTCTGAGCTCATCACCTTTATCTGTTCTTACCTTCTCTCTATGTTCAGCTTCTACACATCCATCTTTATCCGCCAGGACCATGCCGTTGCACATATCATCTGCTATGGCCTCCACCAGCTGCTGTGCCTCATCCTGCTCCATGGCATTTCCCTGATTTATCCACTTTTTAAGTGTTTTTCTATCCACTCCCATCTTTTTAGCCGCAGCCCGCTGGGAGATTTCTCCGGATATAATTCCTTTTCTGACAGCCTCAAACTCTGCGGGAATTGGCAGTGCCTTGCGCCCTGGCTTTACTCCCCGCTCTCTCATGGCCACAACCATCCCCTCATGCATCCTCTGCCAGATGGAATGCCGGTCAAAATCTGAAATTAATGAAAAAATGGTAAAAATAATATCTGAAACCGCCTGGCCCAGGGGGCCCAGTTCTTTTCCGGCATTAAGAATCGGCGTGTCGATGACCACAATACTGACTTTCTTTTCCTTTGTAAGAATCCGCCATTGCTCTTTTGCCTCTGTGGTGTTCCTTCCCAGCCTGTCCAAACTTTTGATCACTAGAAGATCCCCCTCCTGAAGACGGCCTGCCAATTCCTGGTACGCAGGACGCTCAAAATCCTTGCCGGATTGTTTGTCAAAATACATGTTCTCTTCCTTGACGCCAAGCTCCTCCATGGCATCCACCTGTCTCTCATGGGATTGTGCAGCCGTTGAAACACGCAGATATCCATATACCGTCCCCCCGCATGCAGCTATCATCTCTGTTGTATTTGCAAAAAGTCCTGAAATGTCTGTAAATTTCTCCGTTCCCGTCATGTCCGTTTTCCTCCTGTTATATGTGATGTACTCCCGAAAATCTCTTTTTCATCTGCTTTTACGGCTGATTTTCCGTCATGTACACATAAATTTAATCAACGTACACACCATGTACGTCCCATAAAATGACAAAAAATCATCTCACAAAATTATGCACAAAGAGACTCCGAGAGTACCTTGTGAGCACTGGAAATTCTCCTGCCTTCATTTCCAATTAATTTTTTATATGTCTATCATATAGCAATGGGAAACTTTGGTATAGATAAAATTACTTGCTATGAAAAATCCTGTCAGACAAAACAGCCTGTTTTCATTTCATGGCGATATCTGCGCGGGCAGGCATGTCCCTTTAGGAACGAATAATTGTTTCATATCTGCACCTTCCAAAGTGAGCAGCTCTATTTTCTTTTGAATCCCGCCCGCATATCCTGTCAGACTTCCGTTTGTCCCCACTACCCGATGGCAGGGAATGATGATGGAAATGGGATTATGGCTGACGGCGCCGCCCACTGCCTGGGCAGACATCCTCTCAAGCCCCCGGCTGGCGGCAATTTTTTTCGAAATCTCCCCATAGGTTGTTACCTGTCCATAGGGAATTTCACAGAGAATTTTCCAGACCTCCCGGCGAAATTCACTGCCTGCCGGGGCCAGCGGGATTTCACTGATAGATGGGTTCTCCCCCTGAAAATATCGGTCAAGCCACTTTTTCGCCTGATTTAAAACTGTAGAGTTGGGGTTTTCCTGCATGTCTTCCCTCACGGAACCGAGGAAATATTTCTGTCCTTCTATCCAGAGACCTGCCAGCGCATCTTCTTTTTCCGCCAACAGAAGGCGTCCTATGGGGGAATTATAGTACATAGTATCAATCATGATCTTTCCTTTCTGCATACAGCCGTCCTGTATTTTCTTTGATATCATCCACGTTCTGTTCCCAGGTTCCAATGGGTATGTCATATCCCATAACTTCGATTAAAATCAGTTCAGCATCTGGAATCACGTCTGCCGTATCCGGACCCGGTGACCACGCTCACTTTCCGACTCCTTTGATAAAGGTATTGTATTTCAAGTTTCATCTGCCGGTTTCTACGCTTCGCTATTATGACAAAGAGGGACTATTCCCGGGAATGAAACGAGATTCCGGCATACGAAAATTTGATGAAAAAGAGATTGAGGCGCTTCACGTAATCGAATGCCTCAAGAAATCCAGTCTGGAAATCAAAGATATTAAACAGTTTATGTAGTGGTGTTCTCAGGGAAGTGAAACCTATCCCAAAAGATACGAACTCTTTCAGAGACAAAAAGAAGCACTCGAAAAGGAAATTCAGAAAATGGAGAAAATCCTTGACACAATCCGTTTTAAATGCTGGTACTATGAGCAGGCAATAAAAGACGGCAATGAAGAACGCATCCATACAATGCTCCCGGACGGACTGCCGGAGGATATACAGGTATTTTATGACCATGCCCATGAAAATGATTAGAGCGTGTCTTAAAAATCATTCACGCCACCCGCACGCCCCACTTTGCGGCAGATTTGTTCCGCATGAGGGCGCTGTAGCGGGCTACAGCAACCGAATAAGGGGCAAATCTCCCACAAACTGTGACGCACGGTTGACATAAAGCATTTTTAAGACGCGCTCTAGGATTTTCAACAACAAAATTCCAGCGCGCCGCCCCTCAAAACCAATATTTCCCTGACCTGGCTCTCAAAGTCCTTTTCATCAAATGCTTCCCGGCCAAATTCCCCCATATAATTCTGCTTCAATTCTTCTTCTTTTAAATTTATGTTGGTGCAAGTCATGCCCGCCGTTTTTTTTCCGCGGCAGACCCAGTACACATAGGTTCTGCCTTTCACTGTACTTTTCTTCCTTATATAACGATTCCCGCATATCCCGCATCTGATTTTCCCGGAGAAACAGCAGGTCCGGCGGGCCAGAGCCGCCCGGCGGGCAATTTCATCCTGCACTTTTGCATAAGTTTCTCTGTCCAGGACTGCCTCGTGGCAATCCTGGATATAGTACTGGGGGAGACAGCCCCTGTTGGGTATTTTCCGCTTGGAAATGGGATCTTCCACAAAATATTTCTGGCGCCTCAAATCACCGGCATAGATTTCATTGTGTATCGCGCTGTTGACAGAGACTTCTGTGAATCTGCAGCCATTTACTGTACGATGTCCCGCCTGGTTCAATGTACTGGCGATTTTCCGAAGGGATATCCCCTGCAGGTATAGCTGAAACATCCGGCGTACTGTCTCAGCCTCCTCTGGAATGACCACATATTTTTTCTGTTCCTCGTCGTACTGATAGCCCAGAATATGTTTGTTGGACGCTTTGATTTCCCCGGACTGGTATCTCTTTTGAAGCCCCCATTTTATATTTCCGCTGATAGAACGGCTTTCTTCCTGGGCAAATGAGGCCAGAAGGGAGAGCATCAGCTCACCTTCCGCAGAAAGGGAATGAATCTGCTCTTTCTCAAATCTCACCTCAATTCCAAGTAATTTCAAATGTCTGACCGTCTCCAGCAGATCCACCGTATTTCTTGCAAATCTGGAAATGCTTTTGGTCAAAATTATGTCAATTTTTCCCGCTTCACAATCTGCCAGCATTCTTTGAAACTCACTGCGCTTTACAGTAAGGGTGCCTGTCACCCCGCAGTCAGCGTATACTCCTGCATATTCCCAGTCTGGATTTTTTGAAATCAATTCACGGTAATAGCCGATCTGGGCAGAGACTGAATGCTGCAGCCGCCTGGTATCTCTGGAAACCCTGGCATAAACGGCCGCTTTTTTTCGTTTCTCTGCCGGTAAAACCGCAGGTTCGATTTTACTGATTTTTTTCATGGAAGCCTCTCCTGTCTCAGCGGCCTTCCAGCCAATAATGTGCCCAAAACCGGATGATATGTTTCCAGCAGAATGCTGTCAATCTGATGATAATTCTCCTGGGTGATCAATGACTCTCTCAACATAAGGCCTGCCACGGACAGAGACACCCGGTACATCAGTTCTGCTTCAAATTCTTCTTCTCCCATAAATACCTCCCAGCTGTATTTGTCCTATCACATCCTATGTGTTACGGGCTTGTCACTATTCTCAGGTTTATGATTTTACAAAGCATTCCTCTGTCAGCATGATTGCCAACATCCCAAACCTGCGGTATAATAAAAATAAAAAAGGAAGGTTTTCTATGAGCGATTATCATATCTCAACCGATTGTCTGCGTGCCGGCTACCGCCCTGAAAACGGAGGGCCGCGGAACATACCTGTCATTCAGTCTACCACATTCCGCTATGATTCCAGCGAGGAAATGGGAATGCTGTTTGACCTGGAGAAAAGCGGGTACTTCTATACCCGTCTGCAGAATCCCACCAACGACATGGTGGCTGCGAAAATATGCCGTCTGGAAGGCGGTTCTGCCGCCATGCTTCTGTCATCTGGACAGGCGGCGAATTTTTATGCTGTTTTCAATATTGCAGGGTGTGGTGACCACATCATCTCCTCCGCTGCCATCTATGGGGGCACTTATAATCTGTTTGCTGTTACCATGAAACGAATGGGCATCCAGGTTACTTTTGTGGACCCGGATTGTTCTGAAGAAGAGCTGGATTCTGCTTTTCTGCCAAATACCAAGGCGGTATTCGGCGAGGTGATTGCCAACCCGGCACTCACTGTCCTGGATATTGAAAAATTTGCCAAGGCCGCCCACGCTCATGGGGTTCCGTTGATTTTGGATAATACGTTTCCCACTCCTGTCAACTGCCGTCCCTTCGAATGGGGGTGTGATATTGTCACCCACTCCACTACAAAATATATGGACGGCCATGCGCTCACTGTAGGCGGTGCCATTGTGGACAGCGGAAAATTTGACTGGAATGCCTATGCCGAAAAATTCCCTGGGCTCACCACCCCGGATGAAAGCTACCATGGCGTCACCTACACCCAGCGTTTTGGGCTGGAAGGCGCCTATATCACCAAGGCCACAGTCCAGCTGATGCGTGATCTGGGCTCTATTCCTTCCCCCCATAACTGTTTTCTGCTGAATGTGGGATTAGAAACACTGCCCCTGCGTATGAAAAAGCACTGTGAAAATGCGCAGGCTGTGGCAGAATTTCTGGACAAGCATGAACAGTCCGCATGGGTGCAGTATGCGGGACTGCCTGGAGATAAGTACTATGACAGGGCGAAAAAATATATGCCCCAGGGCACCTGCGGCGTGATTGTGTTCGGAGTCAGAGGCGGCAGAGCGGCAGCTGAAAAATTTATGGGCAGATTGAAGCTGATATCCATTGCCACCCATGTGGCGGATGCCCAAAGCTGTATTCTCCACCCTGCCTCCTCCACCCACCGTCAGATGAATGATGAAGAACTGGCCGCGGCCGGCGTATCCGCTGACCTGGTACGCCTCTCTGTGGGTATTGAAGACGTGAGAGATATTATCACCGATTTAATGCAGGCTCTGGAAGGCATCTAAACTCTTGTGCCCATACCTGTTCTGTCCGCTGTCTGTTTATAAGAAAATCCGGACGATATGGCATGGGCCGGACACGCATTTTTGCATCTGCCGCATCGTATGCATTCGGGGCTGTTACTGTCCTTTGCCGCTTCCACAGCCATGGGACAGACCTGCTCACAGGTTTTACATCCAGTACATCTGTCCGAATCCAGGTGCATCTGATAAAAACTGAATCGGTTAAAGACACTGTAAAACGCTCCCAGGGGACATAAGTACCTGCAGAATGGACGGGGGATGACCATCCCGGCAGCTGTAATCAATATCAGTACCAGCGTTTTCCAGCCAAACAGCGCACCGGCCGCCTGCCGAAGCTGGGGATTGGCCATCAGATGGGGAATCCCGCCGCCCAGTGTCCCAGCCGGGCAGATATATTTGCAGAAATAAGGCGGCGTGATTCCTGTCTCTGTCACCATGAATGCAGGGAGTATACATACCATAACCAGGAGAATTACATATTTCACACGGCGGGCCGGTCTGTCAATCTTTTCCGGCACCTTTTTCTTCCGGAACGGAATTTTATACAGCAGGTCCTGCACCAGTCCGAAGGGACACAAAAGCCCGCAGATGACCCGTCCCAGCGCCACGCCAAAGAGCATAAGCATTCCCAGCACATAAAATGGAAAATGACGCCGGATACCCCCCAGGACAGTCTGAAGGGAGCCAATGGGACAGGCTCCCAGAGCACCGGGACAGGAATAACAGTTCAGCACAGGTACACATATGCCCTTACTGTTTCCCGTGAAAATCCTGCCTTTTTGAAATCCTGCCGCGTACCCGTTAAACAATACCGCAGCCGCAAGCTGGATGAGCCGCTGTCTGCTTATCCGATTCCGATGCATTCCAGACATATTTTCACCGCCTTTCCCAGCACCTCCAGCATTTCCCTTCTCATAAGTCCAATGACTATAAAAATAACGGCCGCACCCAATATTCCAAGACGAAGTGCTGGATATTTCCCATCAATCTTTTTCAACGCTGATTTTTTCCTTTCCCTTTGATTTCAAAATGCTGTTAATGGCATCTGTGTACGACTCTGCCAAGTCTTCCTGGCCGCCGATGATCACCTCTGACGAAGTATTTCCATCCTTATCTACAAAGATTGTTGTGGGTGTATACTGAATCTCCCTGCATACCTTCTCGAAATCCCCGTCTCCTGACAGCAGTGTGGTTCCCTCGAATCCCGCCTGACTTAAGATCCCGCTGGCATCTTCCTGGTAATCCCCGCCATCCAGGCAGACCGTCAATACCTGTACATTGTCAGGCAGAGACTCTGAAAGTCTGGCTAATGCGGGCATTTCCGCAATACACGGGCCGCATGTCACAGACCAGAAATTAATCACTGTCACGTCTTTATCCGAAAGATTATCCTGTGTAAAGGCTGCACCATCCAGCGTCTCTGCCTCAAAATGATTCAGATTACTGAAAGCTCCTTCACTTTCCGGCTCCTGGCTGGTCTCTGCTAAAGGATGCTTTGGCTGTTCTTCCCCTGCGCATCCGGTGAAAAGCGCCGTCAGTACGAGAGCCATACTGAGAATCAAGGAAACTACTTGTTTGCGTTTCATAATTTTTTTACCTCTTTTCTTTATAAAATTATCACAAGCATCTCTATTTTACCACAATTCCACACATTTTTTCGACTGATATGCCAAAAATGGCAAGCTGAAAATAACAAGCTCCATTTATCCGCCTGACGATAAATGAAGCCTGCCAAAATCTTTGTAACGTATTCTCTGTATTCTTCACATTTTCCATTTCAACAGCAGTGCAGAATTGATGATTACCAGCACAGACCCTGCATTGTGGACCAGAGCACCCCAAATGGGATTTAAGATACCTGTCACTGCCAGGATAACTGCAAGAAAGTTCAGACCCATGGAAAAACTCAAATTACATTTTATGGTGGTCATCATATGCTTGGACAGTGCAATCAGATGGGGAAGTTCTCTTACCTCATCATCCACCAGTGCAATGTCTGCCGCGTCTACTGCGATATCACTTCCGATTCCGCCCATTGCAATACCCACATCGGCTCTTTTCAATGCGGGAGCATCGTTGATTCCGTCGCCGATCATACAGACCCCTTCCTGTTTTTTTTGATAAGAAGCAATCCACTGGAGCTTATCCTCCGGCAGACAGTCCCCATGGACTTCTTCTATATACAGCTGCCCTGCAATGGCACCGGCAGCATTTTCGTTGTCTCCGGTGAGCAGAACAGGCTGTACTTTCAGCTTTGCCAGATGTTCAACCATCCCTGGACTTTCTTTTCTCACAGTGTCGGAAAGAACAAGATACCCTGCCAGAACCCGCTCTGCCATTACATAAATCACGGTACAGCCCTGGTTAAGATACTGCTGCGCCTGTGCAAATACCTGTTCTGACATTTTGTCCTTCTGTTCCTCCATCATCTGCCTGTTTCCTGCCAGTATCTCCTTCCCCTCCACAACAGCCAGAACTCCCCGGCCCGGAATCATCTGGAAATTCTCCGCCTGCAGAATCTCTCTGCCTGTTTCCTGCCGGTAGCAGCGGGCCACCGCTTTTCCCAGGGGGTGTTCGGAAAACTGCTCTGCCGCAGCGCAGAGAGCGTACACCTCACTCTCCTGAATGTCCGGCAGGACACTCACTGCACGAATCACCTGTGCCGCGCCGTATGTAAGGGTCCCTGTCTTATCAAAGGTAATTTTTGATACTTTCGCCAGACGCTCCAGGGCATCTCCCTCTTTCACAAGGAACCCGTGTTTTGCCGCATTTCCAATAGCCGCCATGACTGCTGTGGGGGTTGCCAGCACCAGCGCACAGGGACAAAAAACCACCAGCACAGTCACAGCCCGGATGATTTCACCGCTCACCAGCCAGGTGAGGACAGCGGCAGCCAGTGCGGCAGCCACGATCCATGTGGCCCATCGGTCGGCAATGCCTACGATCTCTGCCTTATCTGCATCCGCTGACTGCACCAGCCCAATCATCCGCTGGATGGAGCTGTCCTCCCCCACCTTGAGCGCTTTCATCTCAAAAACGCCGAACTGATTGACTGTGCCGCTGAAGACTTTGTCCCCGGCTGTTTTATCCACTGGCAGGGATTCCCCTGTCATCACCGCCTGATTCACGGAGGTTAATCCGGAGACAATGACGCCATCCACCGGAACTGTTTCACCCGGGAGAACCCGCAGCAAATCCCCCACCTGCACCTGCTGGGCCGGAATAACCTTTTCTGTTCCCCCTGACAGCACTCTGGCCGTCTGGGGGGTCAGATGCACCAATTTCTCAATTCCCGCACGGGCCTTAGCCACTGTCAGATCTTCAAGGAGTGCCCCCAGCTGCATAATAAAAGCCACTTCACCGGCAGCAAAGTCTTCGCCGATGCATATGGATGCGATGAGGGCCAGAGAAACCAGTACATCCGCCTTAATATCAAACTTTGTCACCAGACCGATAAATGCCTCTAAAATAATGGGAATACCGCACAGTATGACCGCTGCCCACGCTGCATCAAAAGGCAGTGATACCAGGTCAAATAGACTGATGATAAGCGCTGCGCCGGAAAGGGCCAGCAGCAAAATGTCCTTTTTAACCCCTCCCAGCTCCAGCAGATATTCTAATCTTTCCGCCAATTTTTTCATTCTTCCTCTCCTTTCATCGTGCATGTCTGGGTTCTTATACCCTATGGGGTATTGGTATGCTTTTATTATACATATAGGGGTATTGGTTGTCAATGAGAAACGAAGTTTCTTATCGCACAAAAAAGCCGACAGACTGTGATTTTCTCACCAGTTTGTCGGCTCTTTATTTTCTGATATTCAATTGCTTCTAGATATTTTTTCAGAAATATCATGTGCGACCACATTATAAACCCATCTTTTCCCTTTATTTCTTGTGGCAATATTTGATATAATAATCATAACCAGTAAGAAACCCGTATAGTATACATTTAAAACGACTATTTTAGATATGCTGCATAACACAATGTAAATTATGAATATATTGATTGTTGAAATAAAAATATCCCGGCACAGTCTAAAATCTTTCGCTGAAGTTATGACCATTTCTATCTCTCTATATTGGTGATATATACGATACCATCTGTGCCCGCTGCGCATCTGCATCACAGCGGGCTGTCACTGATCCCAATAAATTATATTACGTCATATTAGCAAATCTTTCCACTGCTTTCGTAAAATTTTCAATTGTCTTCTCTGCATCCCCATGCTCGATCCCATCACGGACACAGTGCTGGATATGCCCTTCCAATACCACCTGTCCGCATTTGTGCAAAGCTGACTTTGCGGCATTGATCTGCGAAAGAACATCTTCACAGGGCACATCTTCGTCCACCATTCTGTCGATGGCCTTGATCTGTCCTAATATTTTACTCAACCTGCGGTGCAGATTTGCGGAATCCATACATTGCTTCATTTTCTCATCTCCAATACAAAAAGGGTGCAAAATTCTTTCTCATGGTATTAATCTGCGGGCTTTTTCCTCTATGTAAGCGCCATATTTAACACAATTTTTTACAAAAATGTCTCATTTTCTCTGCGGACATCTTTCAGCGCCCCCAGCTTCTGATTTAATGTTTCTTTCAGCGGAGGCGGCAGAATGCGGGCATGCTCCGGACAGGCAGCCACACAGGCCATACAGAGCGTGCAGACGGATGCATCTGCCAGAACCTCTTGTTCCCCCATGGTGATGGCACCTGTGGGACAGATAGAGGCACACTTTCCACATAATTTACACTCCGGCAGAGACACTGGCGCTGCCGGCATACCTGGCCACTCCTTGTATGGATGATTTCCCGGCACCTGAACGGCTTTTGTCTCTCCCTTTTCCAGTTTCTCCAAAACCTTTGCGGCAAATTCCTTAATTTCAGCCGCATCTTTCTCATCCGGCCTTCCTGCTCCCACTTCCGGTACCATGGAATGCTGTGCCACAAAAGCACCGGAGGCAATCACCTGGAAACCGCACCCCAAGATGATATCATTCAGTTCCAAAAGAGCATCCTCATAGGCACGGGTTCCATAGACCACAATCGTCACTGCTTTTTTCCCGCCGCCCTCTAATTTTTGCAGCTTTTCTGCGGTCACCGCCGGAATCCTGCCGCCGAATACCGGAACGGCAAAGACTGCAGCTTCGCCGTCAGGAGCCCTCAGCTCCTTTTTCTTTCCCAGATTGACAGGCTCTATCTTACCAGCCATTTCTCCTGCCAGAATCTCACCTGTTTTCTTCGTTCCCCCTGTGGGGCTGAAATAGTATAAATCTACTCTGTTTAACATACTTTTCCTCTCCTTTTTCTTCTATAATTAGACAATTGTAAACCTGAATCTTTACAGTCATCTATTCTTCCCGTGCACTGTACGCCCGATCCTCTTTCAGATCCCCCTGTATGCTGTCCACATAAAATGATTTTCCCGCAGACAGCACTGCCTTTTCCAGCATTTCCACTCTGCCCTTCAGCCCTCTGGCCAGAGCATCGCAGCGGACCTGGTCAATAAACAGCGAGCCTCTCACAATCTCCCTAAGTTCTTCGTCGATTCCCTCCAGGGCAGAAAAATCCAGCCAGCTGAAATCTCTTACCAGCTTTATCTGTTCTTCGTGGCTGCTCTTAAAAGGCTTGGCCGCTGTCTTCCCTCCGGCGCGGATGAATCCAGCGGGCTTATCAAACCACAACGAGGTGCCGCTGTCGTAAATAGGGGCCGCCCCCAGATATTCCAGAGTATCTGCCCTGCGCACCACCCCAAAGTTATTCTGATGCCTGTCCTCATTGACAATCAGATAGTCCAGCACCAGCATCCGGTCCAGAGATGCTTCTATACCGGGAATCCCCAGCCGCTGGCAGCAGTCCAGATAATGCCGGTACACGGACACATGATTGGGCTTCTTTGCCGTCTGCATAATGTGCCACGCGCTGATCAATTCTGTATCCGGTGTGATAAAATCTTCGCACACACTGTACGGATAATCGTCCTCCATCAACAGTGTATAGGGCACATGGGGAATCTGCAGACGCTCCATGATCCGGCACGCTGCCACTTCATTATATGGTTCCTGGCGGATGGCTCCGCTTCCGCCTTTCACCAGACAACGGGCTCCATCTATAATCACCCACTTTTTCCTCAGCCATCCATCTGATGTATTATCCGGAGACAAAAGGCTGATATGCCTGCCTCTGGAATTTTTTCCGAATAAGATATTTCCCATGTCTTCAGAAAAAGGATTTTCAAAAAAATTCACCTGCCCCCAGGTGAGATTCCTCCCCTCAGGACAAACCCAATACTGGTCGGACAGACTCAGAGCAAAAGATTTTTCCACCAGAAGCTGGGTATCCGGTATCTGCAGTCTGGCCAGTGCCTCCTGAATCCCCATACGGCTTGCGGGAATCGCCCGCCCCCGCCACCATTGGTTGAATGCACCCCTGTCCATCTTTCCATCTCTGACCGGAATCCCCACCGGCACATGAGACTGTTCATAGACTATGCTAATGGATATTACCGCGCCTGAAGCAGAATCCACCATTATCCCGGCCACAGGAATATCTTTGTGCATCAGCGTGTATTGATTGGGCAGTTCTGCCATGTGTATGCCACCCCCTTTTTCCGCCTCCCGTATGCTGCTGTAAACAGTATAACAGAAAAACAACATATTTAAAAGAAAACTTGTAAGACAGCCTGCAAACATTTATAATAAGTTTAAAATCAAATTTAAAAGAAAGTTGTCTAATTATGAAAAAAAGCAACAGCGAAACACTACAGTTTATCTTTTTGCCAGAGGGATTCTGCCTGGATATCCCTGACAGTGCCTCATCCACCAAAACCAGAAAAAAGCAAAGCCCTTTTGAAAAAGACCGCTATGCGGCCCTCTATCAGATGGGGCTGGAAGACAAACCGGATAATCTCAGCGTCTCAGCCTCATTCCTGTATCTGATGGCTGATACCTTTTTCAAATCTCTCACCAGCCTCCCCGAGCTGGAGCTTGCAAGGGACAAGGCACAGATGCGGATTGGGGAAGAAACCTATGCGGGATTGGAACGAGCCGTTCCCTTTGCAATCGGCGCGGAATATATCACAAGGGATTGGATGGACCAAATATTTGACCGGCTTTTATCTATTTTCTCCCAGGAAATCACCGGGTACGACGGAACAGTGGAAATGTACCTGACGGAAAAAAGCCAGCACCTGCGCGTACCGGAACGAATTTTCTTCCATCTGGTGGAGAATCCGGAAACGGACTTTCCCTTCGCCTTTCTGGCCACCTACGCCACGAAAGGGGAGGATGGCAAGGTGCGTCATATGCCCCTGGAATACGCGCTGACGGAATATAAGGGCAGCCGGGAAAAGCTCTTAAACCTTCTGTCCTGTCTGAATCAGGCCGCAGATGTGTCCCCGCTGATCGGAGATTTTATGGCCACCGGGGAGATGTTTCATCCCCTCCGCCTGACAGCCCAGGAAGCATATGCCTTTTTAAAAGACATTGGAAAAATTGAGGAAACGGGCATCCTCTGTAGAATTCCCAACTGGTGGAAGAAGAAGGCTTCCTCCGTCTCCCTGGCAGTGCGCATGGGAGAAGAACGGCCTTCTGTTCTGGGATTTCACGCGCTGGTCTCCATGCAGCCGAAACTGATGGTGGACGGACAGGAGCTTACCGAGGACGATATCCGCCAGCTGCTGAGCCAGACGGACGGTCTGGCCCTTCTAAAAGGAAAATGGATTGAAGTAGACCACGCCCGTCTGGAACAGCTTTTAAAAGAAATGGATTCCCTGGAGGGCCAGGTAACTCTCCTGGAAGCCCTGCAGATGGAAATGGGGACAAAAGCTCCCTCCCCAGACGTGGGCCCTGTAATCACCAACGGAACATGGCTGAGTTCCCTTCTTCAGAACCTGCGCGCTCCCCAGACCATAGAAAAGTCCAGCCTGCCGGAAAGTTTCCAGGCTGTACTGCGCCCCTATCAAAAGAATGGTTTCGCCTGGCTTGACTATATGTCACACCTGGGATTCGGCGCATGTCTGGCTGACGACATGGGACTTGGAAAAACAGTACAGGTATTGGCCTATCTGGAAAAACTGCGGACAACCAATCCCCATGCACGCGTCCTGCTGGTAGTGCCCGCCTCCCTGCTGGGAAACTGGCAGAAAGAAGCCGCGAAATTTGCCCCGTCCATGGACGTGTTTATCCTTCACGGAAAGACATCCACAGCTCTGGAGGCGCTTTTTTTGGAACATCCTGCATTTTTGACAGTAACTACATACGGCATGGCCTCCAGAATTCAGGCTCTTCAGGAAGAAACCTGGTCCGCCGTCATACTGGATGAAGCCCAGGCCATCAAGAACCCTTCCACAAAACAGACCCGGGAAATCAAGAAAATCCCTGCCGCCATGCGAATCGCCATGACCGGCACGCCCATTGAAAATGATCTTTCCAATCTCTGGTCCCTATTCGATTTCTTAAACAAAGGTATGCTGGGTTCTTCCAAAGAATTTCGCACATTCTGCAAAAGTCTGGATGAAAATCCAGAAGGGTATGCCAGACTGAAAGCCATGGTAACCCCGTTTATGCTGCGCAGGGTGAAGACAGATAAAAGCATTATCGCCGACCTTCCGGAAAAATTAGAACAGATTGATTATGTAAGCCTTTCCAAAAAGCAGGTGGTTCTCTACCGAAAGGCAGTGGCCCAGCTGGCCAAAGACCTGGAAACCGCAGAGGGAATCAAGCGGAAAGGACTGGTGCTCTCCACCATTACACACCTGAAACAAATCTGCAACCATCCAGACCAATATATGGGACAGCAGGCATTTTCCGAATCAGACAGCGGAAAATTCGCAATGCTGCGGGAGATCTGCCAGACCATTTATGAAAAAAGAGAGCGGGTTCTGGTCTTCACCCAGTTTAAAGAAATCACAAAATACCTGGCAGAATTCCTGGAGGATATTTTCCACGCAAAAGGCTTTGTTCTCCACGGCGGCATCCGCACCACCAAGAGAACGGAGATTGTGGAAGCCTTCCAGGGAGAAGAATATGTGCCGTTTATCGTACTGTCACTGAAAGCCGCAGGGACTGGGCTGAATCTGACAAAAGCCAGCCATGTCATCCATTTTGACCGGTGGTGGAATCCGGCTGTGGAAAACCAGGCCACAGACCGGGCCTACCGCATTGGCCAGACCAAAAACGTGATGGTTCACAAACTGGTCTGCGAAAGAACCATTGAAGAAAAAATAGACTCCATGCTCCAGGCCAAAAGCCAACTGGCCCAGAATGTTATCGGCTCCGGCGGGGAAAGCTGGATCACTGAACTGGGCAACGATGAACTGATGGCTATGATGCGTTTAGAATAGGAGGACTACTATGAGCAGTTACTGGAACAGCGGTATCCGCTACAGACAGCCCACCACCTCAGAACTCAAAAAGAGGTCGGCGGAAAGTATCAGAAGAGAAAAGGGAAAAGGCAGTGCTCTGGAACCCGTCTGCGTAACCGGGCGCACCATTGCGAAAAACTGGTGGGGACAGGCATGGTGCAGCAATCTGGAGCAATACGCGGACTATGCCAGCAGGCTGGACCGGGGGAAACGCTATATCCGGACAGGGGCAGTCCTGGACTTAAAGATTGAAACGGGGAAAATCCGCGCCAAAGTCCAGGGAACACGGAAAACTCCCTACAAAATCGAGATCCGCATCAGCCCCCTCTCCGAAGAAAAATGCCAGGAAATCATCAAAAAATGCAGCCGGAAAATCGAAAACCTGGAAAGCCTTCTGTCTGGAACATTTCCGGAAGAATTAAAAGAACTGTTCCAGGGTAACAACGGCCTGTTTCCGGAGCCAAAGGAAATCAGTTTTAACTGCAGCTGCCCGGACTGGGCACTGCTGTGTAAGCATGTGGCTGCAGCCCTTTACGGTGTAGGTGTACGTCTGGACAATGACCCTGCGCTGTTTTTCCAGCTGAGAGGAATCAATATGGACCACTTTATTGACGTTACTCTGGCCAATAAGGTGGAGACCATGCTGGAAAATGCCGGGAACTTTAGCAGCCGGATTATTGAGGGAAATGTGGATTCCTTATTCGGTGTCCTGTAACCGTACTTCCTTTCCATTTTTAAAAACAAACCGGATGTCTTCCCTGTGAAAGACTGTGACAGACTCCACGAGAGCATACCAGCTGTCCTGATCAAACTGAGTATAGATCCCGTCCAGCTGCTCCAGCTGGGCGAGGAACTGATCCACCTGTTCTCTTAAAACGCCGCGGACATTTTCCAGCAGAATCCGGTATCTTTCCATGACTTCTTCCCTGCCGCTGAAAATAAGATTCACTGCTCTCACAAACAGTCTTTTGAGCATCTTTTCATCCAGATGAGGTGTGGGGCATGTTTCCCCGCCCTGAAATTTATCATTGCACTGCCAGACCACTTTCCGGTATTTATCATTAGAATGCCACACTTTCGGGCCATACCAGCCGCCGCAGCTGCCGCATTTGATTCTGCCGGAAAAAACTCCCGCACAGCTCTGGCGTTTTCTCTCCTGGCGGCGCTGCTGCATCTGTCGCTGCACCTGGTCAAAAACAGCGGGGGAAATGATAGCCTCATGATTTCCCTCTACATAATACTGCGGGATTTCGCCTTCGTTGACCTTTTTCCTTTTTGACAGGAAATCCACCGTATACACTTTTTGCAAAAGGGCATCTCCTTTGTACTTTTCATTGCAGAGGATGCTTCTCACCGTACTCTGCGCCCATACCCCCTTACCGCCTGGGGAAGGAATACCCTCCTGGGTCAGGACTTTTGCAATGGCATAAGGGGAACGTCCCTGCAGGAACAATCCGTATATCCTGCGTACCACCACGGCCTGCTGTTCATTTAGAATCAGATTGCCATCCTCCCCTCTGTCATACCCCAGAAACCGTCCAAATGGCACTGAGACCTTTCCGTCTGCAAACCGCTTTCTCTGCCCCCATGTACAGTTCTGGGAAATAGACCTGCTCTCCTCCTGGGCCAGAGACGACATAATGGTGAGAAGAAGTTCCCCTTTGCCGTCCAGTGTCCAGATATTCTCTTTCTCAAAATAACATTCCACCCCATGTTCCTTCAATCTGCGGATGGTTGTGAGACTGTCCACGGTATTTCTGGCAAACCGGGACACCGATTTGGTAATAATCAGGTCAATCCGCCCGTTCAGGGCATCCGCCACCATCTGGTTGAATCCTTCCCGCTTCCTGGTATTGCAGCCGGTAATTCCTTCATCCGCATACACACAGACAAACTCCCAGTCCGCCCGCCTCTTAATATATTCTGTATAATAATCCACCTGCGCCTCATAGCTGCTCTGCTGCTCCTCGTGGTCCGTGCTGACTCGGGCATAAGCGGCAACTCTGCGTCTTTTCCAGCTGTCTTCAGAATCTCTGGTATTCTTTTTTTTCGTAGCCGGTATGGTGATCACACTTTTTGCCATTCTCCAATCCTTTCTGCATTTTTTGTATCCGATACATGGCTTTCCTATCAGCAAAGACCTCGTAAAGTTCCCAGTCTGGCCTCGCCTCAATATACTGCCTGAAATACCGCTGCTGGCTTTCAAACGAGTCAGCCTGGTCTTCGTGGTCAGTGGAGACACGGCAGTAAGCGGCAATCCGCTTCTTTGCATCCATCTGTTTCCGTTTCTGATTTAACATTTCATATTTATCTACTGCCATCTGAAGTTCCCCTCTCAACGAATTTCTGTCCATATTGGCTTTCCAGAATTTCCATACAGCGCTCCCTCTGTGAAGATGTCAGCAGCTTTTTCTTCTCCAGGGACATCAGAACTGCCCGCTGCATATTGAGAAAAAATGCCGGATGTTCCTTTGGGCTCAGTTCTGGAGCGGCCCCGCCTGTATACAGAAAGGATCTATGTTTCATGTATCAGGAACCCCTCTCTCTTTAAAAGTCAGGCCATACAATAGGAAAAGGCCTCATGATGTTGAATCATTATATGTGCCAGGGATTGTACCATATCACATTTCCATGTTATAATTTAAGAAGCTATTTCAGAAAATCTTTTGAAAAGGAGTCATAAAATGGTCAGACCGATTATGAAGGACGTATTTGTCCTAAACCAAAAGTCAGAACCTGCGTCTGAGACAGATAAACAGACCGCCCAGGATCTGCTGGATACTTTAAAGGCCCATGAAAAAGAATGCGTGGGAATGGCCGCAAATATGATCGGTGTAAAGAAAAACATCATTGCCGTTGACATGGGAGTTTTAAGTATTGCCATGTTCAATCCGAAAATTGTAAAAAAATCCGGCCCTTACCACACTGAGGAGGGCTGCCTGTCGCTGACAGGTGTACGGCCATGCATCCGTTACCGGGAAATTGAAGTGGAATACCAGGATATGGATTTCAAAAAACAAAGGCAGAAATACTCTGGATGGATTGCACAGATCATTCAGCATGAATGCGACCATCTGGAGGGAATTATTATCTGAGATTCCTGCCGCAGGGAGGGAGAATCATGCGGATTTTAATGCTTGGAAACAGTTTTACCTTTTATAATCATATGCCCGAGATGCTGGCAGAAATAACCGGGGCCCAGGTGGCAGCCCATACCCGGGGCGGCGCCAGACTTGCTGAACATTTAAACCCCAATACGAAAATGGGAGCTGCCACCCTGCGCGCCTTAAGAGAGGAAAAGTGGGATTACGTAGTTTTACAGGAAATGAGCAATGGTCCAGTGGTATCAAAGGCCAGTTTTTTGAAAAGTGCTTCCGCATTGTGCGAAAAAATCCGTGATGCCGGGGCTGTTCCGGTTCTTTATGCCACATGGGCTTATCAGAAAGACAGCGGCAAAATGGCCTCCATGAATATGAGTTATGATGAAATGTACCAGGCCATGTATGACGCTTACCATCAGGCGGCAGAAGATAACGGCGCACTGATTGCTGATGTGGGAAAAGCCTTCTATGAACTTTCCGAGAAATACCGCCTTTACGCATCTGACGGATGTCATCCCAGTGAAAAGGGTTCGGAAATTGCCGCAGGACTTCTGGCGGAAACGGTCACCCATAAGTGATTATTACCCGTTCATCCTCTGACGTCTCTGCATACTGGACCAGCTCATAAAACCATAGATATCGTTTACAAAGAAGATCACAAAGCAGACAATCACTGACAAATAGGAGATATCTGAAAATGCCGCCAATGTCCACAAAATAATCAGCACCACGTCATTGGCGGCATAGGCAATACCAAAAAAAGCGCTCCGCCGGAATGTAAAATACACCCCCAGGAAACTGGTGGCCACAGACAAGGTGCTGGGCAGCAGATTCGCTGTGTGGAAAGCAGCCAGAATAAAATGAAAAACCAAAGTGACAACGGCTGTCAGCATCGTAAGAAAAGCAAATTCCGCGGCCTTTAAGTGATTCACTTCCACCTCAGCTTTATTTCCTTTATATGGATTTCTCAGCCAGGAAATCAAAGCAAAAACTGCCATAGGCCCAGTCATGCCAAGATATGTAATCATCTCCCCATAATAAGCAAATGTAAAGGATATGACCCCATATAAAGTACTGAAAACAATCATCAGAAATTGGCCGAAAGGATTTCCCTTGGCGTTGAAAATCAGTGAAGTAACACCCACCAGCGACGCGGCCAGAGTCAGATAGTTTTCTCTGTCAAACACAAAAAAAGTGACTGTAATTAACAGGGCTGATATACTCCATAACATAATTTCGCCTTTGGAAAAATAGCTGGATTTGGATTTTAACTTTCTGAACATAATTAAATACCTCCTAAAATGAAAGAGCGCTCAAAAAAATAAGCATTCGTTCACACATCTTCTAAGACCTAACGATGTGTGACGAATGCTTCTGCATTCTCTACCCGGTGGTAGATTTGTCGGTTACTTTATCATATTTGGCAGGTTATGTCAATAGAGAAAATCGTTGGGGGCAGAATGAAATAGTGTATCATCCTATACTTAGAATTATCAGAATCTCATGGGAAAGGATCAACAGGGCAGATATGGCAAAGAGAGACACCAATCTTCAGAAATTATCAGAAACCATCCATATTACAGTAGAAGAACTAAGAGGACTCGGGATAAAAAGACTGGTGGAATATCTTTACAAAAATGAGGAATTGGACTGTTATATCCAAGATGTGATAGCGGCAGAGGGAAAGGAAACCAACAATACCGGTAAAAAGAAAAGTGAAAAATGGCTTGAAGATCGGACAGATTGGAAAAAACTAATGTCCATTGGATATGAAAGAGAGTCGATATCCAAAAAGAGACGGATGAAACGGTTCTGCGCCAAATTTCGTTCATGCGTTTATTCTGTTTTTCTATTTTTCCTATTTTACATCTAAAACAGCTTTAATAACTGTATCAGCTCATGCGGCTCCCCTTTGGACGAGTCCGCCAGTCTTGTATCGAACTGTTGAAAATCGTTCTCATGATAGAAAGACAAAAGTTTTTCCTTATTGGATGCTTCCAAAAAGATAACCATGCCACCCACCAAATACTGTAACTGCTGTATCTGCCGTATTGCCAGCCCCAACAATTCTTTTCCTGAAATCCGCTGGCTTGCCCCGTTATTATAATTCTTTCCAAGCTGTGCAATCAGGTACGCTGCCATGTTATACGTCTTATCCTGTTCGTTTAATGTGCTTACCCTTGAAAGTTTCCTTTTTATATTATTGCTGAATGGTTTTGCATTTACAGTAATCGGATTAATTGTGATTGCAAAATATCCGACCAATTCCAAATCTTCCGTCGAAAATACCAGATATGTAACTGACTGCTGCTTTTTCGCAAATTCAACGGACTGTTCCTTTACAAATCTTTCAACATCTTAACTGAATATTCGGTTAAGATTTGTTATCCGACGGATTTTTTTATCCGCATCTTTTATGAAAAGCCGTTTAACCAAGGGCTCTTTCAAAAAAAGATGCGGATAAAATTTTTTCAGGTTTATAATGAGGTATCAAAAATATAAGGAGGTACCTCATGAATAATTACAACGTACTTGTCAGGAAAGTCATGGACTTTCTTGATGAAAACAATTACAATTCCTGCACAAGAAGGGGGATCAAAAGCTGTTTTAAACTTCTAAGCAGGTATCTGGAACAGTCCGGATATGAATACACCCCGGAAACAGCAGATGAATGGTTCCGGCTGATTGAGCCGGATACCAGTGTGACCTATGCCGCTTTTTACAAATCGGCATTAACAAAGCTCCGCGATATGTTTGAAACCGGGGACATAAGGGACTGCAATAATGGAAAAACATATGCTTATAC
>CAJURF010000009.1 GCA_910588825.1 uncultured Lachnospiraceae bacterium | reverse complement strand
AAGCCAAAAGCCATTGTTGATGAAATAAACGGAGAAGTGAAATAAAAGAAGGAAATTCACATGGAACTAAAATTTGAATGGGACGAGGAAAAAGACCGTATCAACCGCCAAAAACACGGCATATCCTTTGAAACGGCTTCATACGTTTTTCGTGATGAATATTACATAGAGATGTATGATTTCGAGCATAGTATGGAAGAAGACCGTTATATTGCAATCGGTATGGTTGGCGATTTATTGTTTGTTGTATTTACCGAGCGAGGGGAAAATATCCGGTTAATCTCCGCAAGATTGGCAACGGAAAGTGAAAGGAGGCTTTATTATGACCAAAACTTTTACAATTAAGGATGGCCAGGTTCCTACACAGGAGCAGTTAGAAGAAGTCAGGGCGGCGGCAAAGCGGGAAATTCAATTTGATGAAGATTCCCCTGAACTGTCCCCAGCAATGTTTAAGGCATTTAGGTGTACCGTAATAAATTGTCCCCCTTGTCAAGGACATTTTGAATTTGTGTAGTACCCGATTTTCGGACATCTACACGCAATCTGTATACTATTACATAAAAACACAATACCGTCCTCCCCCCCAAAACACTTGAAAAAAAGCACCGCCTGCTTTACAATAAAATGAGAGTTTTTCAAATATTTTATTTTTAATAAAGGAGTGATTGCAAATGATGATTCATTCAAATCAGGCAGAGGACACTTCCATTCTGGCCGCGGCCCAGGCCATGTGTCTGGCGGCAAGAACCGCGCCTAAAGCAAAAGGTATGGATTGTATCTGCACTGCCATTTTAACGGGCGAAGAAAAAGAGGCCCTCGCAAAAGAAATGGACCGCATTGCCCAGGAACAAAACATGGCCTTCTTCCAACGTGACGCCCAAAATGTCCGGGCAGCCAGTGCCATCGTACTGATTGGAAGTGTGAATAAAGTGCGGGGGTTAAATACAACCTGCCAGTTCTGCGGTTTCCAGGACTGCGGCACATGCACCGCACAGGGAGGACGGTGCGCGTACACTGCCATGGATCTGGGAATTGCCATTGGTTCTGCGGTAAGCACCGCCGCTGACCGCCGGGCAGACAACAGGGTTTTGTTTTCCGCCGGACGGGCGGCAATGAATCTGAAGCTATTGGGGGAAGATGTCTGTCAGGCTGTGGGCATACCTTTGAGCGCCTCTGGCAAATCTCCATTCTTTGACAGATAAGGAGTGATTCTATAGCATTGCCGCAAAAACAATTTTATACATCAGAAGATTACTGGAACCTACCAGAAGGCCAGCGCGCAGAGTTGATCGATGGAAAGCTGTACGCCATGGCGCCGCCCAGTCCCTTCCATCAGGAATTAGTTACGGAGATTTCCGCTGTCATCCACAGCCATATTAAGTCAAAAGATGGTAATTGTAAAGTTTACCCTTCGCCGTTTGCGGTTAATCTGAATGCAGATGATAAGATTTGGGTAGAACCGGATATTTCCATCATTTGTGATACAAGCAGGATTGACAGCCAAGGATGCAAGGGCGCCCCTCACTGGATTATCGAGGTGGTTTCCCCCAGCAGCACCCGGATGGATTATTTCGTGAAACTATTCAAATACCGCACCGCTGGTGTTCGGGAATACTGGATTGTCAACCCAATGAAAAAAGCTGTTCAAACTTATGTTTTTGAAGGTGAAGAGGATTCGAATCTATTCTCTTTTGATGAGGAAATCCCCGTCCATATATTTGACGGTCTGGCCATACAGATTTCGGTTCTCGTATAACTCAATTATTTCACTGGCATACTGGAGCGTCTAAAAAATGGTATATGTCAACCGTGGGCCACAGTTTGTGGGAGTCCAGCCTCCCGTCCAACCACATACGCCGTATACTCGTGGTCAAAATGGTATCCCAGCTTCTCAGCCAGCGCGGCTGACCATTTATTCTGGGCATCCCAGCTGGGATACCAGCCTCTCTTTATACATTCCAGGATCAATTTTGCCCCGCAGACATAGGCCAGCCCTTTCCTTCTGTGATCCTCCCTGGTTACGATTTCTACCTCGATTCCCTCCAGATATCCTGAATATGAGGAAGCACCGGATACCGGCTGCCCATCTTTCATCACAACGGCACCCAGGCCATGCTTTTCATACAGGGCATAATCCGGATACTGCCATACCCAGTCTCTGCACCACTGCAGCTCCCTGCACCGCCAGAACAATTCCTGATCCATCATTTTCAGTGTATAGCCCTCCGGCAGTGTATCCACTGCCGCCTGCAGATGCGCCCTGTTAAAAATACCAGGTTCTTTTTTGATAGCATAGCGGGTCACTTTTTCCGCCTGCTCTTTATAGCAGTCCTCTATCACAGCTGCCCATTTCTCATTCTGGGGAACCAGGATAATCCCGCTCCTGTTGGGGTTTTCCCTGTCCCGCCAGGGCTGATACCCGGCAAGTTCCCTGCTTGGCCGCCCGGCCAAAAAACAGAAATCCCCCAACAAAATCATGGCAGAGGCAGGGTCCTCCAGCGAATCCACATAAAGAATCCCCATCACATTCTGCAGACATGACCAGATCAAAGTTTCCTGCCAGCCGTCAAACAGCGGCGCCGCTTTTTCTGTCTGTTTCGTCTCAAATATCATATTCCAGCACCCTCTAATCCCACCAGAAATACCACACTTGAGACCCCTCAAGCCCAGCGGCCAATTCCGACAATTTATAGGTACGGGTTCCCTGATCAACCCTGTCTGGACAGAATGCATAGTGCTCTTTTGCTGCTTCCACACTGTCCACCCCGTTTAACCTGAGGGGTGCGTAAAACTCCATCACATCGTGGGTAAACACTGCAGGAACCGCCTGATATTTCTCGTACCAGTACTTGCAGATAGAAATCATCTCTTCCGGTGCAGGGCACTCGTTCCAGCCGCCCATGGGAAGATACCCGATAATTTCCCATGGATTTTTCACTGGAATCTCCAAAAGAAGTGCATCGGCTTCCAACAGTCCGTCGCTGAAAGATATATACCCAATGAACTGACTCAATTCATCGCCCTGTGTCTCATTCCCGATAAAATCATCCATCTCCTCTATGCCGAAGTCTTCCATATATTCTTCATACCGTTCATCCAGAATACACTTTCCATTATCCTGGCACCCGGCAATAATGGTATCTCTGTCATAATCTTCCTTTACCACATCCTGCAGCCATTCCACTGCGTATTCATCCAGCAGCAGTACCGCCGGATAAAACCCCGCCGTCTTTCCCTCCTCCAGAGCTTTCCTGTACGCCTGCTCTACTGCTTCCGGAGCCGTCTTCTCTTCAAATATGGTATACTTACACTGAAAACTTTCCGCAATCTGCTTTGTCAATTCATTCATTTATTTTTCCTCCTAAAGTGACATGATTACCGCCTCATTTACATTAAATACTTACTGCTCCAGCGGGCAATTTCATGGCTTTCCCTCCTGCCCCCGGACTTTCCCCGGGTATGGGCTCCTTCCTGTCTATCTGCATCCATTCCTCCCTCCGCAGAGCTGAACACTGACATCCGTCCCCGGATAGAAAGACTTTTTCCGGAACAGTTGGTTAACTTTTCCTTACCATGTCAGCTTATTCTTCCTACTTGATAAATTTTCCTAATATAGTATACTTATACTCAAGAGCATACGTATTTGCCAAATGATTTGCTGTTTTGCTTGAAACAGTGAAGACTTGCTGGCAAATCATTTGGCACGCGGGTATATCTTACCATAGCAATTACCTAAACGAAAGGAGCAACATGTAATATGAGCAGACTAAATGATTTCTTAACAGAAACCGGCGTATTTTTCCTGGCAACCACAGACAAAAACCAGCCAAAACTGCGTCCCCTGGGCGCCCATCTTCAGATGGACGGCAAAGTAATTTTCGGCGTAGGCAATTTCAAAGATGTATACAAACAGCTGACAGCCAATCCCCTCACTGAAATTGCAGCCTGCAAACCCAACGGCGAATGGCTCCGTTATACGGGAAAGGCTGTATTTGAGACAGACCCCAAATATGCCCAAGCTGCTTTGGATGCCATGCCCAATCTGAAAAGCATCTACAATGAAGAGACAGGGCATAAATTGATGATGTTCCATCTGGAAGACGCCAAGGCTGTTGTCATTCAGATGATGGGGGAAGGCACACCCATTGAGGGGTAGACAGCGCAGGCTGTTTACATAATAGTTTTTAAAACTTCCCCCCGCCCCCGCCATGGGAAGCGCCGGAAGATGAGGTATGGGTACTGCTTCCGGAACTGGTCTGTTGGGGCCTGGCCGTCCGGTGGACGTTCCTGTACAGGAAGAATTCGCGGCTGTCTGTGATATGCATGCTGCCTTCCCGCACATAGCTGCCGGCTGTCCCCTGGCTGCGGACTGTTTTCAATCTGCCCTTCATAACTGCCACAGCAATCAGGGCAGATACCAGCCCGATCCCCAGGGCCGCCAGCATCCAGAGCTGTGACAGCGGTTCGTGGGGAAGATTGGACCGGTCATAAGGTCTGCCCTTTCGTGCCTGGGCGATAAACTCATCGCACTGACTGATATAAGTCTGAAACGCAGCTTCATAATTTCCATCCGAAAGGTCTTTCAAAAACTGTTCTGACAGATACTCAATCCCCGCATCGGTGAAGGCCGTGATTCCATACCCGCAGGTTGAAATCCACCAATCCCGGTCTTCCATGGAAATCAGAAGCAGTACCCCGTCTTTGCCGGAACCATATCCATAACCATTCTTGTCATAAAAGTCATCTGCATAATCCATGGCAGACGACCCCTGCAGACTATTTGTGGTTACAATCACAATATCCATCTTCTGCCTTTCACTGACCTCATCCAGCCGGGCAAGCAGCCCGCTGCTCTCCTGACTGGTCAAAAGCCCTGCTTCATCTGTAAGCCGGGGATGGCTGCCTGAAGAACTTCCGGACCCGGCCCAGGCCGCCTCTGCCCGGACAATTCCAGCGATTGCGAAAACACAGAGAAAGATCACCGCCATTGTTACATATATCCAATCGATTCGTTCTGACCTTTTCACCATCTCTTTTTGTCCCTCCTACAAGATTCCGGCCAGCCATAGAAGCCACATCACACCATAGGCTGCCACGCCAAATAAGACAGTCAGCCCCAGCATCCATCTCGCTGCCGCTGCTTTATCCACCGGAAGATCTCCCACAAACTTTCCCGTCTGTCCATTCATGGCAAAGGTATACTTGTTCCCATTCCAGTTTGTATGTAACATCCATACGGGGTACAGCGCATATTTAACTTCGCCCCCGTACAGCTTTATACTGCTGCTCTCCGGCACCACAGAAGTGTATCCGTGCACCGTTGATGCAAATGCCTCCTCTGTGGAACGCTTCACCCGCTGATTGATACGGCCCATATTTTCCTGTGCCGTCACATCATATCTATCTGCCAGATACCCGGCCAAATATGCAGTCTCAAAATCCACCGCTTCAGAGAAATCAAAGGGTTCAATGGATTCCATCAAATCGTCCGCCATCTTGGAGGAACCGTCTGCCGGAACCAGCTCAAAGGCAATGTCACCGCCCCGCTGGACAGAATAATAGCAGGTTTCTGTATAATCATAATCGCTGTCACTCCAGACCCTGGTTGTGGACGCTTTATACCGGATATGGGCCTGGACATTGGTATCAAACAGCCAGAACGGCACATAGATACCTTTCACCTCATCAATGTGGTTCTCATCCTTGAACACCTTAGGAAGCAGGCGCTTTCCAGACAAATGCCTGGCCAGCCTCTCTTTTGCCGCTTTTTTATCTAGTTTAAAGGGAATTACGCAGTCCGGGCGCAGGGCCCCTGCAAATTGCTGCGTGATAATCACAGAATTGCCGCAGAAGGGACAGGCGGCGGCCGCCATATTTTCATCGCCCACAATCTCACCACCGCAGGACTTACATATGTAAGAGCGGAGTCCTTCCTCCTCCCCTTCCTTCCACTGGCTGCCTGTGGGCATCTCCCAGTTCATCTCATCCGCCTGCTGGCTTTGCACCTCCTGGCTGTATTCCTTCAAGGCATCTATTTCAAACTCTGTATCGCAGTATGGACACTTCATCTTCTGCAGAGAACTGTCAAAGACAACTGCGCCGCCACAGCACGGACATTTATATTCCTGTAGGTTTTCCATACCTCCTCCTGACATATCTGAATACACTACCTTAAACTTCCCGCCCCAAAAGGTTTTCCACAGTTCTGGCAGAATTTCCCGCTATTCACTGCACCGCAGGAGCAGGCCCATTCTCCTGTGCCGGAGGGCCTTGGTGAACCGCATTCCGGACAGAAATTCCCAGTGCACACTGTGCCGCAGCTGCACGTCCATCCTCCGGACTGCTGCGCTGCCGGCTGCTGTGGCTGCTGCATCTGCGGCGGTTGTCCCTGTACCTGCCCGCCCTGCATCTGCTGCTGTCCCATGGCAAAGAGATTCTGCACATTCCCCCCGCCGGCATTCATGGCCATTCCCATCCCCATAAAACCGTTCATGGCTCCTGCATGGTTGGAAGCTGCAGCTTTCATGGCCTCCGCCTGAGCTCCAGTGAGAACCGCCGCTGCCATGGATGGGTCCCGCATCATGGCCGCCTGCTGGGCATCTTTGATCATCTGGGCATCCTCCGGCGGAAGGGTCACTGAGCCCAGGGCGATACTGACCACTTCCAGCCCGCGAAGCTGTCCCCATTTACTGGAAAGCACCTGATTCATAGCCGCCTCCAGCTCTGTATTATGGCTGACGATCTGGCTGGGGCGAAGTCCCATGTCCGACAGCTTTCCGAAAGCAGGCTGCAATGCGCTGATAAATTCTGTTTTCAGCTGACTGTCCAGCTCATCCCGGGTATATTCCCGCTCCACATTGCCGCAGACTCTGGCATAAAATGTCAGCGGGTCCGCAATACGGTACGAATACACCCCCGAACAGCGGACAGACACATCTATATCCAGTCCGATTCTGGAGTCCGCCACCCGAAACGGAATGGGATTGGGCGTGCCGAACTTATTGTCCACCAGCTCCTTTGTATTGATGTAATAAATCCGCTGATCTCTGCCTGTATCCCCGCCATAGGCAAAGCGCCTGCCGATAGCCGCGAAAGTCTCCTCAATCACATCCCCCAGATTTCCCGCAAAAATACTGGGCTCCGCAGAAGAATCATAGGTAAATTCCCCCGGTTCTGCACAGAACTCCACAATCTCCCCCTGCTCTACAATAAGCATACACTGACCGTCCGCCACAGCAATGCCGCTGCCATTGGAGATAATATTTTCACTGCCCTTTTTGTTGGATGAACGAGAGGAAGTACGCCTGCTGCCCTTTACCACCAGCACTTCTTTCTCCATGGCTTCGCAATAGAAAAACTCTTTCCACTGGTCTGCCAATACACCCCCTGCCGCTCCTTTTGCCGCTTTTATCAGTCCCATAACGAAAACTCCTTTCAAAATCTATATCCGGACTCTGTCATTATTTTCTCTCTCTACTATAGCAGAAAACAGCCATCCCCTCAATGAGATTTTATAAGATTGTATTGATGTTTCCCGGAAAATGCATTATACTCAAGAGCATACGTATTTGCCAAATGATTTGCTGTTTTGCCTGAAACAGTGAAAGCCTGCTGGCAAATCATTTGGCTCGCGGGTATATTATGGAAGGAAAAGTTTTTTGTTTACAAGGAGAATATTTACCCATGGCAGTATATGCAAAAGGCATTGAGACAAAGAAAAGATTTATCTTATCCACTTATCATAAACTTTTGGTTCAGGATTCTTCTGAAATCTCTGTGCGGAAACTGGCAGAAGAAAACGGCTGTTCCATCGCAGCTTTATACAAACATTTTGAAAGCCTGGATTATCTCATCGCGGTGGCTTCCATCCGCTTCCTGGATGAATATATGGTGGAATATGGCAGACTTATGGACACAGACAAAGATCTTTTGACCATTTATGTTGAGGGCTGGGAACTTTTCAACCGCTATGCGTTCCAGCGGCCGGATATCTACTACCGTCTGTTTTGGGGCACAGGAAATTCCATTTTCGAAAATGCTTTCCAGGATTATTTTGAGCTATTTCCAATTATTGGATCTGAAAAATATACCGCGTATTATTATACGCTGCTTTTTGAGGATGATATGCAAAACCGGGATTTTATCATGCTGAGAAGAATCGCAAATATGAACTTGATTAGTGATGATGACGCCCATTATTACAGCTGGACGAATCCACTGCTTGTGAAAGGGCTGCTGGACTGCGCTATGAAGGAGAACGCTGATAGGCGAAAAGAACTGGAAAACACCTGCAATCAGTTGATACGCAGGAATATGCGGCAGGTGATTGAGAAGTGATTTTTTTGAAACAACATCAGAGAAAAATCAATCCGGCTTAGCCGCAACGGTCAGCTGGATTGACTTTTCTCTGAATATAAAGGCTCAATATAACTATTCAGCCGTATGATTCCGCGAGACGGATGACATGGAACAGTTACAGCGCAATTATGAAATCTCCGGCATCACTCTCACGCCGTCTGTCAGATACTCATTCTGCACAGTGTGGAAGATTCCCTTGTCTGCAGCAGAGGCAAATTCTGGGTCTACCGGAATTTTTCCCAACACAGGAACATTCAGTTCCCCGGCGATTTCGTCAATATGGCTTTCGCCGAATACTTTCAATTCTTTATTGCAGTCCGGACATTTCACATAGCTGTAGTTTTCTACAATGCCCAGCACCGGCACGTGCATCATGTCTGCCATATTGTAGGCTTTCTTAACGATCATACGCACCAGATCCTGGGGTGAAGTAACGATAACCACTCCATCTATAGGCAGAGACTGGAATACGGTAAGGGGCACATCTCCGGTTCCCGGAGGCATGTCTACCAGCAGATAATCAATTTCTTCCCAGACTACATCTGTCCAGAACTGTTTCACCATGTTGGCGATCACAGGACCTCTCCAGATCACCGGGGTTTCCTCTGTGGGCAGAAGCAGATTTACAGATATGATCTTAATGCCATTCTCTGTAACCATGGGACGGATGCCGTTCTCGTCTGCCGAGGCAGCTCCTTTCAGCCCATACATTTTGGGGATGGACGGTCCTGTCACATCTGCGTCCATGATTCCCACCCGGTACCCTTTTGCTGCCAGCTGGTTGGCCAGGGAAGCTGCCATGAAGGACTTTCCAACACCGCCCTTGCCGCTGACAATGCCGATTACCCGGCGGATTTTTGAAAACTGATTACATTCTTCTTTGGGGATTCCATTCTCTTTCTTTTCTTTGCAGCCAGCGCAGTCCTCTTTGGTGCAGCTGCTGTTGTCGCATTCTTTTGCCATGTCGCGTATACTCCTTTGCTATTTGATAAACTGGTCGATCGCCTTTTCCAATTCTGCCAGCGCCTGCTTGTCTCCGTGCTCCACTGCATCTACGATACAGTGTTCAATGTGGTCCTGAAGTATGACCTTTCCTGTGTTGTTGATGGCAGACTTTACCGCAGATAACTGAACCAGTACTTCACTGCAGTCCCTTCCGGATTCCACCATTTTTTTTATAGATTCCAGATGGCCAATGGCGCGGGAAAGCCTGTTAATAACCGCTTTTGTATGGGTATGGCTGTGGGTGTGACCGTGGCCGTGCTCATGTTCATGGGTATGTTCCACAACTGTTCCGTTTTCCAGAACGTGTTTGTGGAAATGCTGATTTTCGCTTTTGTTCATGATGCCTCCGTTTATAGTGTTTTGCGCATCCTGCGTCATCTGCAGCAATATATGATTGGCAGTTTCTTAATCTGCTTGATTGGGCGTATCGATTGTATGTTCTTATTATAGCAACTTATTTTATTTCTGTAAAGGAGTACCGCTGTGAGATATCAGACGTGCGGATGTCATAGATGACGGTGCCATCCTCCAGAATGGATTTCTCATAACTCACATCTTCCCCTTTGAATTTGTTTTTGATAAAAGCGTCCAGGTCTTCGATTTCCAGTTCTTCCACAAAGACATCTCTCATCTGGTTGCCGGAACAAAGATTAAAAATCTCCCATACTGCTTCGTATTCTTTCAATGATATTCCTCCTCATTTTTCAATAAAATTTTCCACATTAGTTTCAATAGTTCAGAAACATCCAGAGGTTTTGCCAGGTGGGCATTCATCCCGCTTTCCATGGACATTTTCCGGTCTTCATCAAAAGCATTGGCCGACAGGGCGATGATGGGCAGGGATGCCAGCCGGGGATTATCCAGAGCGCGTATTGCCCGGGCGGCATGATGGCCGTCCATGACAGGCATCTGAATATCCATGAGAACCAGCGCATAATCTCCGGGCCGGGATGTGCTCACCTTTTCCACGGCAATACTGCCATTTTCAGCGGTATCCATGTGAAATCCCAGACTTTCCAGCAGTTCCATCTCGATTTCTGTGTTCACTTCATTGTCCTCCACCAGAAGAATTTTCTGGCTGCCCACCAGACCCAGTACTTTTTCCTCCAGTCCGGCAGGCGGTTCCATCTGATTTTTCTCTATCCGCATATCCAGTATGAGGGTGAAACGGCTGCCCTGGTCCGGGATACTGTGAATATCTATGGTCCCTCCCAGCATATCGGTGAGGTTTTTGGCTATGGACAGCCTCAGTCCAGTGCCCAGCACACCGCTGATGGTGGTATTCTGCTGCCGCCCAAATGGCTCGTATATGCGCTTGACAAAATCTTCCGGCATGCCGATTCCGCTGTCCTCCACGGCAAACCAATAACTGACATGGTCCACAGCCGCGGATGCCTGTTCTGTGACAGTAATAGAAACATTCCCGCCTGGTTCTGTGTATTTAACGGCATTGCCGATGAGCGTCATGAGAATTTGGTGTATCTTGCGGCGGTCACTGCATACGCTGCTGTGTCTCACACCTGCTGTATGTAACGTAAAGGATAAGTTCTTTGCCTGGGCAGACGGCTGCATCTCTGTATAAATCTCCTGGAGCAGATCATAGATGTTAAAGGGTGTTTCCTCCAAATGTACCATACCTGATTCCATCTGTGAGAACTCCAGAACATTGTTTATAAGGTCCAGAAGCTGGGCACTGGACGCCTCTATCTGGTCCAGACAATGAAGGAGCTGTTCCCGGTCTTTTGGATTCCGGGCAAGAGCCGTAAAGCCTGTGATTGCATTCAGCGGAGTGCGCAGGTCATGGGACATGTTGGAAAGAAACAGGTTTTTCGCATCATTAGCCTGCTTGGCATGTTCCAGAGCATCCTGGTAAATCTTTTTCTGCTCCATTTCCCGGCGGATCTCCTCATCCACCCTGCGATAACCCATAACTATCTGAGCCACATGGTCATGTCTGCGCACGTCCACAATGCGAAGCTGCAGGTATTGGACCTCCCCGTCCATCAGCACACGGAAATTAATATAATATGTCTGTATGCTGGAAAGCCTTTTTCGGATATAAACAGGGTCTGCCGCCTTTAAAACTAACTCTCTGTCTTCCGGGCAGACCCAGGTTTTGACATAATCGGCAGTATACCACTGATAATCCCTTACTTCATATTTTTTGTTAAATTGATATTCTGTCCTGCTGCTCAGACGGTATGGTATTACTTTATTGATATCCAAATCCGCATAGAGGATAGACTCATAATTGACGCTGAGACCTTCGATTACCTCCAGACGCTGCAGATGCTCCCGGTTAAAATCCCGCATCTGCCGGTTGTATATATCAATCTGGGTCTGCAGATTTTGAACTTTCTGCAGTTTGTCTGTGGTAAATATGGCTCTTTCAGCCAGCAGACGATTTCTTTTTTCCGTGGCGTCTCCTACAAAGACATAGAAAATATCTCCCAATGTCTCACTGTGGACAAAATGGCCATAATCCTCCAGCCAGCGAATCTGCCCGTCTGTGCGGATAATCCGGTATTCCACATAGTCCAGGTCGTCCTGGTTATGCTGAATCTGTTCGTAGATGCTTTTTTCTACCGCTTCCAGATCATCAGGGTGAACAATACCTTTGAACGAATTGCCCGTGTGTTTCCGAAACTGCTCCATGCTGCTGCAGTTGAAGATTCGGAGCAGGGCGGCATTTGCATAGAGGAGTTCTTCGGCGCCGTGGGCGCGGTAAATGAAAAACCCTCCCGGCATTTCATCCATAAATTTTGCAAATTCCCGGGCCGTCTCTATTTTCTGGCCGTCCGCCAGCAGATGGCTTCCCGCAGCTAAAGTTTTGCCGTCAGCACCAGCATCCGCATCCGTTTCACTGGTATTTTGCAGTACGTATAATAAATTTTCAATTAAAGAGTGCAGATAAGGTGTCTGCTTATACAAAATATCGTCCTCCCTGGGAACTGTAATAGAATAACTCTCTGCTGCTATTTCTCTACATTTCCCCCATGCGTGTCAAAGAAATAGTATAGTGTTTTTATTATAACATTTTCACGCGGTGATTGGAATAAAAAAATGGATTGTCAAATTCTGCTGGCGGGTGTATGATATATAGCTGAAATATAACTATTCAGCAGGGTTAAAAATCCCATTGCCTAAAAGCGGACACCCCTGCCGTAATACTTGAAAGGAAGTGGCTGAAAATGAAAAATACAAAGAAACTGGTGCTGGCGGCCCTGTTTGCGGCTCTGGCATGCGCGGCGACAATGTCAATCCGGATACCTACCCCGGGAACCGGAGGGTATATTCATCCTGGCGACGCAATCGTGATTCTGTCCGGAATCTTTCTGGGCCCTGTGTACGGCGGTCTTGCCGCTGGCATTGGGTCAGCTATGTCAGATCTTCTGGGCGGCTATTTTCTATATGTTCCTATTACATTTGTCATTAAAGGCGCTGTGGGATTGCTGGCAGGAAAAGCCTTTCAGTTTGTGAAAACCAGAGGAATACCTGCCTGGGCGGGAGTTGCCGCAGGCGGGATCGCAGATATTGTGCTGGTAGTGTCCGGCTATGGAATCTGTGAGATTGTCCTGTATGGATTTGCCGCCGCACTGGGAAGCATGATTCCCAACCTGGCTCAAGGCATCGGCGGTCTCGTGCTGGCTCTTTTGCTGTATCCGGTGTTGTCAGCAGTGCCGGACTTTGCCTGTATGGCAGATAGGACTTCACGGCGCCGTTGATGGATGACAGGGAGTACTGAAAGCGTGTCTGAAAGATGGCGGAAATGATCTTTCAGACACGCTTTGTGGCGTCAAGATACTAATATTCCATTAAATTCTCTATTGTGTACTGGGCATTTTCTAAATAATTATCACAATAAGTGCGGGTCTAATTCCCAAGCCGTACTGTAAACACACTGCTCCAGTATTACTAATCATTTCAAAATTCTATAACAATTATTATAATTTCATCATATCACAAAGTCAACACGCAGCCCCATCTTCAAACACCCTCCAAGAAACTGTAAGAAAATCCCATATAATACTATTGACAAATCTATATTATATGATATATAGTATTATTATCAAAACAATAAACTGAAACACACAGGAGGGATCATATGGTATTTAACACAGGCGCTGCCCTGCTGGACGCCATTGTTCTGGCTGTGGTATCCAGAACAAAAGAAGGAACTTATGGATATAAAATCACCCAGGATGTGCGGCAGGCTATTAATATCTCCGAATCCACACTCTATCCGGTGCTCCGCCGTCTGCAGAAAGACGACTGTCTGGAAGCGTATGATATGGAATTTCACGGCAGGAACCGAAGATATTACAAGATTACAGAAAAAGGCGCTGCACAGCTGAACCTGTATCAATCTGAATGGAAAAAATATTCCAGCCGGATCACCAGTGTTCTGACCGGCAGCTATCATGTCTGAAGAAAGAGGAGGGATCATAATTATGAACAGGCAGGAATTTTTAAGACAGCTTGCCCAGCTGCTGGAAGACATTCCAGAAGCAGAGCGCAGGGAAGCTCTGGAATATTACAATAACTATTTTGACGACGCAGGTCCTGAGAATGAAGCCCAGGTCATCCAGGAACTGGGCGGCGACCCCCAAAAGGCTGCCGCAAGCTTGAAAGCAGAATTTCAGTCAGCGAAAACATCGCAGAAAAATTACGGGGAATACTCCGAGCAGGGTTTTCGCGACACCCGGATTCCCCACAACATGCAAACACCCCGGCCCATGCCCAGCCCGGACAATGACCACACTGAGAAACAAAACAAAGGCCATCGGGAATTTTTCAAAGACAGCAAGACCAAAAAGATTGTGATTATCATCCTGGCTCTTGCAGCAGCCTGCAGTATCGGAGTGGAACTTCTAGGCGGTATCATCGGGCTGGTGTTTGGACTTCTTGGAGGTATCTTCGGACTGGTGTTCGGACTGCTGGCCGCAGTCTTCGGGCTGGCTGCCGGACTGGCGGGCATGGCCCTGGCAACCATTACTGGCGGTGCTGCCATGACAGCAGCGGGCCTGGTAAAATGTATCACCAACCCTGCTCTGGGTTTATTGGTCACCGGGCTGGGACTGATTATCCTGGCAGTGGGCATTTTACTGTTGATCTCGTTTCTATGGGTGGCCATCAAGATACTTCCCCGGCTGGCCCGCTGGTGCTGGAAACACCTGCTCCAGTTCTTTGACTGGTGCCAGGAAAAATGGAAAACTCTGAAAAAATAAGAAAGGAAAATATATGAAAACAATCATAAAAATCGGTGTGATACTATCCGTTCTCTTTTTTACCCTGGGCCTTGGCTCTGTTATCGCCTCCGTGGCCCTGGGCGCCACCTGGAGCCAGTTCATCAACGCTGTGGACCAGGGGGAATTCTACATCCCCTCCCAGGATATCATCCACCGTTCAGAAAAGAACAGACAGTCCAATGCTGGTTCCGACCGCCAATATTATTACGATGTAGAATCCCTGGATGTGGAATTTAAAAGAGGCACACTGGAGGTGGTAGAAACGGATGAAGATGAGATTTATGTGGAAGTCCTCTCCGACCCCTCTCAGTCCATCCAGACTTTTATGGATGGAGGCACGCTGAAAATCACCACAGATTCTCAGAAAATCCGGGAAAATGCCCGGCTGCGCATCTGCCTTCCGGAAGACGAATACTTCGATGAGGCAGAGCTGGACATGGGCGCTGCTGCTGTCACAGTAGAAAATCTGGATGCAGATGAGTTAAAAGTAAAACTGGGTGCCGGTTCCCTGAGTTCTACTGGAGAAATCCTGTCCGAAAAATCCGAATGGGAGATCGGTGTGGGAGAGCTGAACCTGTCATACCTGGACTGCGAAGATACCAAAATCGACTGCGCCATGGGCACCGTATCTCTGGCTTTGGCATACAGCCAGGATGACTATGACTGTGACATTACCTGTGGTGCCGGAGCTGTAAACGTGGGTAAAAACAGCTTTTCCATGGGACACCACGAATACTCCGGTGATGACGCGGAGTCAAAACTGCAGATTGAATGCGGCATGGGCACTGTGGATGTGACATTTGACGAAGATTAGACTGTATTCAGCCGCTCCAGAAATTTTTCAGGTGCTGCGCCAGGGTCTCCTGGACGCACACCTGATAATCTGACCATTCCACTGGAAACAGCCGACGGTATTCCCACCCAAGGAACCTGTCATCCAAAAGCAGAATCACCCCTTGGTCCTGCATCGTACGGATCACCCTTCCCGCGGCCTGGAGCACTTTATTCATTCCCGGATAGCGGTAAGCATAGTCAAATCCCTTCTTGCCCCGGGCATCATAATACTCTTTGAGTATCTCCCGCTCACAGCCAATCTGGGGAATCCCCGTGCCAACCACCACAACGCCTATGAGGCTGTCACCGATCAGATCAATCCCCTCGGAAAAAACTCCTCCCATGACACAGAATCCCACAAGGCTTTCCTCCTGCTGCCCCTGCCGGAACATGTCCAGGAACTCTTCCCTCTCCCCCTCATCCATCCCTGACCTCTGACAGATACAGCGGACAGACTGGCTCCCATACTGTCCCAGAAATTCCTGTAACACCTCCTGCAGCATCTGATAAGAGGGGAGAAACACCAGATAATTGCCGATTCTGGCAGAAGCTGTCTGGTAAATATATCCGGAAATCTTCCGATACTCCTCCTGACCCCGCCTGGTATAGCGGCTGCTCACATCCCGCCCGATGCACAGGCACCTGTTTTTCTGGTCAAAAGGCGACTTCACATACACTGCATAGTCATCCTGCCTCCTGCTGAACAATGACCGGTAATAGGACATGGGGTAAAATGTGGCGGAAAAGAAAACCGCGCTGGCCCCTTTATCCAGATAGTTCTGCAGATTTCTGGAGGGATTCACACAGAAAAGTTTCATCCGAAAGCCGTCTTCCTCATCTTGCTGTGTATAGACCACATAATTATCATCTACCAGCTCTGAAATGTTCAGAAAGTCCCGCATGACAAAATAAAAGTCCAGAAGTTCCTCCCGTTCTTCCCGTGTAAGCTCCACATCATCATTTTCCATCAGCGCTTCCACTTCCCCTGTGATATTCATCACCAGAGCAGGTATGTTCCCCGCATTTTCCAGCACACGGTATGTGTCACATTCTTTCTCCATAGCCAGCAGCTGCCGGTTCAGCCTGCTCAGATGCCGCCCCAGCTTCCTGGAAAGAGAACGGAATTTCCTTCGAGCGGCCAGCACACGTTTTCTGCCAAGCTGCGCGCTGTACATGGTTCTTCCCCTCTCCACCAGATTATGGGCCTCGTCAATCAGAAAGATATAATCCCCTTTGGCATTTTCTCCGAAAAAGCGGCGCAGATGGGCATTGGGGTCAAATACATAATTATAGTCACAGATAACCGCATCCACCCACAGGGCCAGGTCCAGGCTCATCTCATAGGGACACACCTGCCATCTCTCTGCCTGATTTTCTATGGCCTTTCTGTCCAAATCCCCTTCCCGGGTCCACAATTCAAATACAGCGTCATTGACCCGGTCAAAATGTCCTTTGGCATAAGGACATTCGTCTGGATTGCACATAGCTTTTTCCATGGGGCAGATCTTCTCCCTGGCCGTCAAAACCACTGCCTGGAAGAGCAGACCCTTTTGTCTCAGCAGGGAAACTGCCTCTTCCGCCACCACACGGGCCACATTTTTCGCAGTCAGGTAGAAGATTTTCTCTCCCCTGCCCTCCCCCATGGCCCGGACAGCAGGAAATACCGCAGACATGGTCTTCCCCACCCCCGTAGGTGCCTGGACAAACAGCTGTTTTCTCACTGTGATGCAGTGATACACCCCTTTCACAATATCCCGCTGCCCCGGCCGGTATGGAAATGGAAACTCCAGCCCCTCCATGGACTCATTCCTCCGGTTCAGCCACTGCACCTGATACTGCGCCCATTTCTGATAGTACGCCAATATTCCCTGAAACCACTGCTTCAGCTCATCAGCAGCATACTCACTGTGAAAACGGCGGATCTGCTCTGTCTCCATATTACAATAAGTCATCTGTACGGCAATTTTGGGGCACTGATTGATCTGGGCATAGATGCAGGCATAACATTTCGCCTGTGCCAGATGCACCTCTTTGGGCTCCTGAATATAATTTACATCCAAAAAGACCCCTTTAATCTCATCAATCACCGGTACAGATTCTCCTGAGCCAGATTTCTTTTTTCCCGCTATAATCCCATCTGCACGCCCCTCCAGCCGAAGAACAAACTCATCATATTCCTGCTCCCATACCAGGGGAACCTCAGCCTGATATTCTCCTCCCATCTGCCGCTGGATCTTCCGATGGATTCTGCTTCCCTTCTGCATGGCTTCCTTATCCGCCTGAGAGCTCCTCCTGCGGTCCAGGTCACCGCTTCGCAGCACGAATTCCACCAGATTACGCACAGATATCCTGATTACTCGTTTCTCCAAAACCGCCTCCATAAAATAGAATCATACAAAGCAGGATTCTCCGCCTGCGGCGGGTCGCTGCCAGCGGTATAATTCCTATACGACGAAAAACGCCCATCCCCTTTCTCCACACAGCGCTCCAAAGCTGCCTGCGCAATGACTGCAGACAAATCTCCGGAACACCATGACGAACAAACGGGACAGGCCTTCTATATGGTATAAATCCAACTGTATTCACAATCAGGCTGCTGCTTCCTCTACGGCAAACTTCTGCAGAACTTTCTTGAAATCCTCATCCTCACCATAGCATCTAATCGTCAATACTTTGTTTAAGTCCATGCTCAAAATACCGAGAACAGACTTTGCGTCAATAATGACACGGTTATAAAAAATATCAATGTCAAAATCGCATTTTCCTGCCGCGGCCACCAATTCCGTCACATCTTTGATACCGTTTAATTTAAGTTTCATCTCCATAACAACTTCCTCCTCATGATTGAAATAAGTGACTGCCCGGTACAAAACAGCAAAATAATCCTGCACCGGCACCGCTCTGCACTTTATCACAGCAGAGTACTTTTGGGTTTGACCTATTATGTCATTCAGGGGAATTTTTGTCAATAGTGATTTTTAACAAAACTCAGTCAGATGTTTTCGGTATTTTATCGGAAGATTCTGGCTCTGCCGTCTCTGATTCCTGCGTTCCTGCACAGTGATGCTTCCGCAGAACTCTTTCCACAATCCCTCATACTGCTCCTCTCCCCGGACCTTCTCACCCTGACACGGTTCCACCTCCACCTGGCGGCGGATATACCATTCACCTCCAGCCGGATGAACCAGCGCATCCCGCCGCTTCTCATCGTAAATTACCCAGTTCTCCCCTGGCAGACGGTCGGCAAAATGGGGCGCAATCAAAGGCAGCACTGCATAATCCGGACAGATGACAGAGAACAGGACTCCATTTGAAAGCTCCCTGAAACGCACAAAGCCCAGGAAACGATGCATCTCGTGCCACACAGCCAGCTGTATACGGGAAATCTTCAAAATATACGGATTCCTGAGATTCTCCAGCACTCTGGGATTGGCATTTCCCCCTGAAAGCCCCTCTCTCAGCGCATAGTAAATACAGGTGCCTTTTTGTTCATCAGTGGAACACGCAGCATAACACAGCTGTTCATATACCTCCTGCCCCAGTCTTTTCTGAATGGTCCCGGCCACTTTCGCGGCTTTCTCCCGGTCCGCCTCTATGACCATATACTGGCTGAAAAGCTCTGCCTGACCGCTCATCTCCACACACAATTCCAACCGTGTCCCACAGTTTCCCAGTTTCCATCCATCATATACTCCTGTGAAAATACCGTCTATACTGTCCTCACATACCAGCACATACTTTTCTCCCATATCTTCCTCCCAGACCCGTGCTTCATTCATGTTCCAATCCCATATCCGCAAACAACGACAGCTGACGGTACGGCTTCCCGGAAGGCACAGCCCCATTTCCGGAAAATTCCGTCAGTTTTTCTAAAATCGTCTTCTCTTCCATTTTAAATGAGAACATCATTCTGCCGCCGCAGGTGATAAAATATACCGCACGTTTCAGCACTACTCCCATTTTCTTCAAATCCTGAAAGTCCAGATTCCCGTATCTCCTGGCGCCCATAATCTTTCTGGCCGACTTATTCCCGATTCCGGGCACCCGAAGAAGGGTATAGTAATCTGCCCGGTTTACCTCCACAGGAAATTGCTCCAGATGCCCCAGAGCCCAGTCACACTTAGGGTCCAGACTGGTATTAAAATTCGGCCTCTCAGGGCTCAGCAGCTCATCCGCGGTGAATCCATAGAAGCGCAGCAGCCAGTCTGCCTGGTACAGCCGGTGTTCCCGCAGAAAAGGCGGTTCACCCCCAGCAGCGGGAAGCTCCAGGTCCCGGTTCACCTGCACAAAAGCGGAATAAAAAACTCTTTTCAGTGAAAACTTTTTATACAGAGCCTCCGCTACTGACACAATCTGGTAGTCACTCTCTCCCGACGCGCCGATAATCATCTGGGTGCTCTGCCCTGCCGGCACAAACCGGGGCGTATGGGGGCAGGCCAGCAGCTCCTGCTTATTCTCCCCGGATTTCAGCTGAATTCTCCGCATAGGTTCCAGAATTGTCCTGCGGCTTTTATGAGGAGCCAGACGCTTCAGCCCCTCCGCAGTGGGAAATTCCAGATTCACACTCATTCTGTCTGCCAGATAGCCCGCCTGCTCCACCAGATGGGGGGATGCCCCGGGAATTGTCTTCAGATGAATATATCCCTGGAAAGAATACTGTCTGCGCAGACGGTACACAGTCTCACACAGCAGATTCATAGTATAGTCCGGGCTGTGAAGAACGCCGGAACTGAGAAACAGTCCCTCTATATAATTCCTCCGGTAGAATTCAATGGTCAGACGGCACACCTCCTCAGGCGTAAAGGACGCCCTGGGCACATCGTTGGAATTGCGGTTGATACAATACCTGCAGTCAAACACGCACTCATTGGTAAAAAGAATCTTCAACAGGGTAATACACCTTCCGTCTGCGGAAAAACTGTGGCAGATTCCCGCAGATATGCAGTTTCCCATCCCCCGTCCGTTCCCTTTCCTCTCATTTCCGCTGGAGGTGCACGCCACATCGTACTTGGCGGCATCCGATAAAATATGCAGTTTTTCTTCCAGTGACATCTGTTCCTGTATTATCATAGGCGCCCAGCTCCAAACACACGTTCTTTTTTTCGTTATTATAGAACATATGTTTGTTATTGTCAACAGAAAAAAGAACAGATACGCCGTTTTACAGACACATCTGTTCTTTCTCTCAAGCCAGTACTTCATTTAAAGTGGCAATTAAATTATCAATATCAATGGGCTTGGCAATATGCCCATTCATCCCGCAGTTAATCGCCTTTTGTTTATCTTCTTCAAAGGCGTTGGCAGTCATTGCCAGAATGGGTATGGAGGCCAGTTCCTTATTTTCCAGATTGCGGATCACTCTGACAGCCTCATAGCCGTTCATCACAGGCATCTGAACATCCATCAGAATCAGCTGGTAGTAACTAGGCTGAGATTGGCTAAGCATATCCACTGCCGCCTGGCCATTTTCGGCAACCTCTGTGGTAAAACCTGCATCCCCCAGAATTTCCACAGCGATTTCCTGATTCAATTCATTATCTTCAGCCAGCAGGATCCGCCCGGTCTGTATCTTGGGGGGACTGTTCTTCACATTCCTTTCTTCTTCCGCGTCTGTGTTCACGATGGCATACAGACAGCTCCTCAGCTCCGACATAAACAGGGGCTTGCTGCAAAATGCCGTGACACCGGCTTCCTTCGCCTCCTCTTCAATATCCGACCAGTCATACGCAGTCAGAACGATAATCGGCACATCCCCGCCCATTTCTTTGCGCACCTGGCGGGTGACTTCCACTCCATTCATGTCCGGAAGCATCCAGTCAATAATATATACACAGTAATCATCCCCCCGCATGGCAGCCTGGCGGGTGCGCAGCACGGCTTCTTTTCCGGATAATGTCCATTCCGCCCGCATCCCAATCTGCTGAAGCATATAAGATACGGTATCACAGGTATTAAAATCATCATCCACCACCAGAGCCCTGCAGTTTTTCAGCTCAGGAATATCATGGGGTTCCTTTGCATCCAAGTTCAGACGGAATATAAAGGAAACAGTGAATTCTGTCCCCACCCCCTGTTCGCTTTTCACCTCTATGGTGCCGTTCATCATATCCACAATATTTTTTGTAATCGCCATGCCAAGGCCGGTTCCCTGGATTCCACTGATTGTGGTGTTATTCTCCCTCTCAAAAGGTTCAAAAATATGAGATACAAATTCTTCGCTCATACCGATACCTGTATCTTTGATATGAAACTCATATTTTGCATAACCGGAAGGTGCCCCGGCCCGCTGTGCAATCCGCACGCTGATAATGCCTCCGGCACCTGTATATTTCACGGCATTGCTGAGGAGATTCAGCAGCACCTGGTTCAGCCGCAGTTTATCGCAGTAGATCTCCTCATCCAGCACATCCACTGTATCAATATACAATTCCAGCTGTTTTGCATGAATATCCGCCTGCACAATGTTACGCAGTCCATGGAGTATATCCGGCAGACAGCACGGCTTCTCTTCCAGGTGTATCTTGCCGCTTTCAATCCGGCTCATATCCAGAACATCATTAATCAGACTCAGCAGGTGATTTCCTGACGTCATAATCTTCTTCAGGTACTCTTTCACCTGATCCTTCTGATCAATGTGGGTGGTAGCCAGCGCTGTGAATCCCACAATGGCATTCATGGGCGTCCGGATATCATGGGACATATTGGACAGAAACGTGCTCTTGGCCTTATTTGCCCGATTTGCCTGCAAAAGAGCATCCTGCAGAAGATTTTTCTGCTCTATTTCCTTGCGCATTTCCTCATCCACACTGCGGAATCCCATAACAATACCATTGTTATCCCCCCAGAGCCCGGCCCGCGCTGCCTTCACCTGATAATATTTGATTTCTCCATCCTGGACAATCCGGTAATTCACTGAATACAGAGGCTTCTCTGCCAGCTCTTTTTTAATCCATGCGGCAGACCATTCCTGGCGGAGCATCTCCTTATCGTCACTGTAGACAAATTTGTCGATGTAAAGTCCCATACTCTCTTCCAGAGAAATCTCGCCTTCAAATATAGAACCAAACACACCGCTTTCATCTTCCCGGACCGCCATCCCCCTGCCGGTCCACAGATCCACAAAGCAGACAAGACTATACTCGCTGCTCAGAGCCTGAATCATTTCCATGTGGCGTCTTTCGTTCTCTTTTTCCTGCAGCTTCTGAGCCGTACAGTCCAAAAGGAACCTCTGGTAGAACAGCACCCCGTCTTCTTCCACCAGCTTCACATTTCCCATTACATGAAGGATCTTCCCGCTTTTATGGCATACCCGGTATTCCACACTGACACTGTCGCCTTCCTCTTTCAGTCCTTTGATCTGTCTGCGAAGTTCTTCCTTGTCTTCGTCCACAACAGATTCCGCCACCATATCAAAGCCGATTGCCGCCAATTCCTCCAGAGACTCATATCCCAGTATATTAAGCGCCGCCCTGTTGACACTGAGAATCTGCTTCCCGTCCAGGGAATGGCTCATCACACCGCAGTCCATTGTGGTAAAAATCGTTTCCAGGGTATGATTCTTCTGAATAATTTCCCTCTCATAGGCGCGCTCCTGGGTCACATCAACGGCAACCCCCACAGTTCCCATCACACTTCCATCCAGATCATACAACGGAGATTTATAAGTGGTGAGCAGTCTCGTGCCTTCCCCCGTCTTCACCACTTCCTCAGACACACAGGTTTCCCTGCTGCTCATAACAATGCGCTCTGACTCTATACAGGCTGGGTCATCTTCTTCCACGTCCCAGATATAAGCATGGCGCTGCCCCTCCACCTGCTGCTTCGTCTTATTGACAGTTTCACAGAAACTGTCATTGACTTTCTCGTGTACGCCGTCCTTATCTTTATACCAGATCAGATTGGGGCTGTTATTGATGGTGGAATCCAAGTACTGCTCCGCCAGCCACGCATCCTTTTCTTTCTTATACGCCTGCCTCCATCTCAAAAGCCGGAATCTGATTTCCTTTTCTGACATGGGCAGTGTCCAGATATCCTTCACATCTTCCAGCTCATCCTCCAACTGGAGAATCTGCTCTCTGTCTGCCAGCAGGATGATCTCACTTTCTCTGCGTCTATCCAAAACCAGTGTACGCAGCATCTCCTTGGCATCCACTCCCTGCAGATTCACCCAAATCATATCCGCCTTGGCCGCCAGCGTGCGGTCCGGCTTCTCACTCTCTTTGAATTCATATGTAAAGCGTTCCATCAGGGGCATCTCTTTCAATATTTCAAATGCCATGCATGAATGACCCGCTAAATAGAAACAAATATGGCAATGATACATTCCTTCTCCTCCCCCATGCCCTGCACCAAAAAGCAGCTTTTCCTGTCATCACCGGCAAGTGCATGGAACTATGTCAATATTATCAATCCAAATCATAGATCATCTAGCAATTATGATAGCATAATTATCCTTAATTGAGAAGCCATAAAATAGTGTGTTTACTGTCCAAAACGGAAAATATCATTGACGCCTCCCCCCAAAATACTATATAATGTTTTTATTATTCACATTTGATTCTGTGCTGCTTGAAATACTTTTATTCAAGAGCACTCCGAGCAGAAAAGAGAGGAGGAGCTGTCTCAATGAAACAGTTTTTTGGAATGAGCCAGCGCGGAGATTTAAGAGAAGCGGTCCGTGGTTTAAACAGGCCGCAGCTGATTATGCTGATGTCCAACAGCCAGCAGTTTGAATCCCATGTAAAAGAATTAGAAGAACTTTATCCGGGTGTTCCCAGTATTGGATGTATTGGAATGTGCTACGACACCAGAATCGTGGAAAAAGGGGTGGGCGTGATTGCATTTTCAAACGGCGTACGCGCCGCAGCCAATGTATTGGAAGAAGTAACCGTAATGCCTGTAAAATACATAGAACGGCTGGAACAGGACGTGAAACATGTAGGGGGGTCACAAAATGACACCATTTGCATTGATTTCTGCTCTGAAAATGACGCCTGTGTGCTGACCACCATTTATACGGTCTTAAAACACAAAAGAATTTCTCTGGTGGGAGGAACCGGCGACGGCGGCAAAGTATCCGCCAACGGAAAAGTCTATGAACGCGCAGTGGCATATGCTGTGGTAAAAAATGAAACAGGCAGAGTAAAAGCTTACAAAGAGAATATTTATCATCAGTTGGAAAACCACCGCTTTATCGCTTCCAGAACAGATAAATCCAGATATATCATCGGCGCTTTAAACGGCAGGCCGGCCAAACAGGTCTATCAGGATATTCTCCATGTGTCAGAGGGGGATATCACAACACAGACCTTTAAAAATCCTTTTGGAAAGCTCAACGGGGACGATGTCTGTATCATATCCATCAAAGAAGTGAGCGGCGACGCACTGGCATGTTTCCGCCAGGTGAACGATTCCGATGTGCTGATTCTGCTGGAACTGGGGGATTACAAGGCGATCGTCAAAGATACCATACACACCATTCATCAGGACTTTCCGAAAATCTCTGCTGTATTTTCCGTAAACTGCCTGTTCAGATATCTGCTGTTTAATCAGAATCACTACATGGAAGAATATCTGGCGGAGATGGGTACATTAGGCAGTCATGCAGGCTTAGTGGGCTATGGAGAACACTACAACAATCGTTTTGTAAACCAGTCCATGACCTGTGTGGTATTTGAATAAAGGGGGAAATCATGCCGTTTTGGAAAAACCACAAGAGAGACAAGAAAGATTCACCGGAGAATGAAAAAAGTCTGAATCCTGTACTGCATGTAATGGGCAGTTTAAAAGACTACCACACAGAGATGGTACAAAAAGAAGTGGACACGTTAGGGGAACTAAACAACATAGGCAATTCTTTTAATACCGTGTTGGCAGACTCAGAAGATTTTCAGGAAAAACTGCAGGATTTTGGCCATAATTTTTCCACCATCGAGCAGGTGTCCAGCGAATTCGGAACAGTAAAAGAAACCATTTCCCAGTCTGTGTCACACGCGCAGAGTGGTGTGGAGGAGCTGAAAGAAAGTTCCCTGCAGGTGAAAACCTATTTCAGCGAAATGGAAAACACATTCGCAGATTTACAGAAGGCAGTGGAAAAAATCAAACAGTGTACCAATAAAATCGTTTCCATCGCCGAGCAGACCAATATTCTGGCGCTTAATGCCTCCATCGAGGCGGCACGGGCAGGCGAACAGGGGAAAGGATTCGCTGTGGTGGCTGTTGAAGTAAAAAAACTGGCGGATGAGATCAAAAGCCTCACCGGTGAAGTCGACTCCGGCATCCAGGATGTGGAGCAGGGAACCGACCATCTGAACAGCAGTATTGCCACATCCCAGCAGGCTCTGGAAGACAGTCTGGATAATGTGGACGAAACCTATCAAAAGTTCGATGAGATTATACGGTCTGCAGAAGGCGCGGACACAGTACACTCTGAAATTGTCAAGGTCATTGGCAACTCCCAGGATGATCTGCAGCTATTATATAGATTTTTTGATAAAATGAAAGAACAGTACCAGGAGGTTATGGGGCATATCAACCAGGCTGGCAGGCTGGGAACCACCAAAAGCACCATGTACGAAGACATAGACAATATGTTATCCCAGATTCCGCCTATTGTAAAAGATTACATAAAAAACGAACGTTAACGTTAAATAAAGACGGCAGATACATCTCTGCCGTCTTTTTGTCTTTATTGCAGGGTCTCTGCCTGCAGTTTATCGAATTCTGCCATACATTCATCTACCGATGCACCTTTCAGAAGGCTCCTCACTATCAGACAGGTGTTGCCCCACTGCTCTAATTTCATATTTGCATTAGAACCAAGTACATAAACGCCTTCATTGATTTTAGCATTCAGTGGTTTTAACGCATCCCTGCAATCTACTTCCACATTTTTTGAGGGAGAGATCACCTGATTGGTATCCGCATAGGTCTGAAGGGTTTGATCAGACATCAAAACATTCATCATATCCATGGCATCTTCCAGATGTTCTGCCTTTACCCCCACACCATACCCGTTCATTGATACTACAGGCATCTGACCCAGTTTTGTGGGAAATCCGATTACCTGCAGATTAAAATCAACATCTCCATAAGCGGTGTCCGCATTGGCCGCCGCCCAGTAAGCCATCACAATGGGCGTCTTCTGAGCCAGGAAATCCGGCCCCTCCCCTTCAATTGCCTCATACGTATAAGCAGTCTCGGCATCAATATATTCCAGGTCAATCAGCTCCTGCAGATATTCAAACCCGGCACGCATATAGTCACTATATTTTGCCTCGCCGCTGTTTAAGGCCGCAATCTCCTCATCTGTGGTATCCCCATTGTACAAATCCGCATATGCCTGAGCCAGAACAAAGTTTTCCAGCCACCAGCGGTTAGCCCCAATAGGCGTCTCAATCCCGTTTTTTTTAAAAACTCTGCAGCATTCCAGCAGATCATCCGGCGTCTGAGGCAGTTCCAAATCATAGTCGTCGAACATATCCTGATTTACAAACAAACCATAAGACACCACCTCCTGGGGAATGGCCACAAGTTTTCCATTCACCATGTTGGCGGCTTTCACAACTTCCCGCAGATTTTTCACGTTATCAAGGCCGGACAGGTCTGCCAGCTGGCCTTCAGCCCCCAGCACCTGAATGGTATCAGGGTTGAGCAGATATACGTCATCCATGTTGCTGCGCACACGGTCGAGAGCCACATCATCATAGGTTTTCTCTTTGTAATCTTCTGCTGTATACGACCGGTATTCCACCCGCAGATTCAGCTTCTCCTCTGCCTCCATAATGGATATTTCCTGTGCAGTCCTGGCCACATTTCCCGCATTGGGATTGGACTTTTCCACAGGCGTAAACAGATTGACAACTTTTTCCACCCCTTGGTCTTTGTGGATTAGATTCGTATCCAGAGCCTCCTCTTTGGCACAGGCGGCAGTGGCATAAACCGCAGCCCCCACAAGCAAAACAGCCGAAACTTTTATAAAGTTCCTTTTCATGGTTACTATTTCTCCTTCAGATATTTATACAATGTTTTCCTCACAATATCCATATCAATGGGTTTTGCTATATGGTCATTCATACCCGCGTCTTTTGCATCTCTCACATCCTCCGCAAAGGCATTTGCCGTCATGGCAATAATCGGTATAGTTTCCGCGTCTTCCCGCTCCAATGACCGGATTGCCAGGGTTGCCTCATAGCCGTTCATAACAGGCATCTGCACATCCATCAAAATAGCATCGAATGTTCCCGGAGGAGCATTTTTGAAAGCTTCCACTGCCAGATGGCCGTTTTCTGCAATGTGGCAGACCGCTCCCTCCACCTCCAGCAGTTCTTCCAGAATCTCTGAATTGATCTCATTATCCTCTGCCACCAGAAAATGCACCCCGTTCAGACTATGCTCTTTTGCGTTCTCTGACGCCTGTATTTCCTGGTCATGGGCTGTATTGATCTCAAAAATCTTTTCTTTAAAAGCAGACACAAAAAACGGCTTTGTGAGAAAACCCTGAATCCCTGCCCCGACGGCATCTTCTTCTATCTCATCCCAATCATGGGCACTCAGGAGTAAAATAAGTGTGCCGTCCGGGACAATCTTTCGTATGCACCTTGCTGTCTCTATTCCATCCATATCCGGCATTTTCCAGTCCAGAAGAATCACATCATAATGTTCTCCCATCTCCTGGGCACTGCGTATCCGGCAAAGCGCATCTTCCCCGCAAAATGCCAGTTCCGCCTGTACCCCGGCATCTTCCATAAGCATCTGGATATTTCTGCCCATATCCGTCTCATCGTCCACCACGAGAATCCGGTGGATCTTGTTCTCCTGCCAGAACTGCTCATCCGACTTCCCATCCGGAATGCGAAGATCCAGTTCAACAATAAAAAGACTTCCCTTATCCACCTGGCTGGACACCTGTATGGTGCCGCCCATAAGCTCCACAATATTTTTTGTGATTGCCATTCCAAGACCGGTCCCCTGGACTTTATTGGTGGTGCTGTTTTCCGCCCGGGTAAATGCATCAAAAATCACCTCCAGGTAATCCTGGCTCATGCCATACCCGTTATCTTCCACCTCAATCCGTATGTGTTCATACTGGCTGGAGTGCTGCCCCAGCCCGATAATGCGCAGCCATATGTTTCCACCCTCCTGGGTATATTTCACGGCATTGGACAGCAGATTAATAAGAATTTGGTTAATCCTCGTCTCATCACCGATTAAATGCTCCTGTTTCACACCGCTGACTAAAACCTCAAATTCCTGTCCCTTTTCTCTGGCCATTGGCCGGATAATGGCATCTACAGAAGAAACCATATTGTTCAGGGTAAACTCCCCGATGGTAAGCACCACTTTTCCGCTCTCAATTTTAGAGACATCCAGCACATCATTGATCAGGCTCAGAAGATGCTGGCCGGAGGCAGTGATTTTCTTCGTATATTCTCTGACTTTTCCAGGATTATCCGCGTCTTTTGCAAGCAGTATGGTAAATCCCAGAATTGCATTCATGGGAGTCCGGATATCATGGGACATATTCGATAAAAATGTGGTCTTCGAACTGCTGGCAATCTGCGCCGCCTGCAGCGCCTCAGCCAGCTGCTGATTATGAAGCTCCCTTTCCCGCTCCTGCTCTTTTCGGTATCTCATCTGCTGTCTGTTATTCAGAAAATATAAAATGCAGCAGATCACAAATGCCACCAGCATTACAAAGACCACAATAAAGATATTCTGGTTTACTGCGTCCCCTTCACGCTGAATGGCCTCTATGGGCACATACCCCACCAGATAGACAGCCCCCTCATTGACGGCCCACATATAAATCAGCGAATCTTTCTGCTGAATCGTATGGTAAAACATAATATCCCGCTGAGTCCTGATGCACTGCGAAACTTCTTCCTGAATCTCCGGTTCAAGAATCAAATTGGCACGGTAAAAGTCATTCAAATCCAGATGGCCCAGGGTCCGCTCCTTCAGCCCTTTGGGTTTTAACACAAACCTGCGGCTTTTTGCATCCATAATGTAGAGAGTCGCTTTTCGGTTATAAAAACTGCTGGGCAGTGCCTCATCAAAGGAATCATAGATATATTCTATGTAAAGCACTGCTGTCTCTCTACCATTTCTGACCACCGGACATTTGATTGTATATGCCCAGGTTCCCATATCATTCAAATAAGAAGTGGAAACCGGCAGGCCGCCCACCGACTTTCCCGATGAAAAATCCAGTTCCTCTGCTGTAAATTCTTCCCCTGTATTCGAAACCCCTTTCGTCGTCCCCTCTGCAATATAGGAAATCTTTACCATAGTCTGGCTGCCGCTGTACGACTGGATGAACTTTTCTGGGTTTCCCATAACCGAGATTTCCTGCGCCATCAGTTTCTGGAACTCCGCTTCCTTATCCAAAATAGCCTCTATCGTACCCCTGACCAGTTCCAGGCTCTCACTTAAGTTGCTGATCGCTGATTGAGACATTTCCGACGAGATTCTCCTGGCAACAAAATAAACAATGGTTCCTAAAATACAAAAAGTCAGCAGAATGGACAGAATCAGACCGGGACCATTCCCGCTCTTTCCCTTTTTATGTCTCTTTTTCACTTTCAGAATCACCTTTTTACTTATATTATATCTTGAAACATTACAATACTTTAATAATATCATTATTAGGGGGCAAAGTCAAAACAATATATGAATATCCTCTGTATAGACATGTATCAGGTATTTCTTGAAAGAAACGCTGTACTGTGATAAAATGGTGCAAAATTCAGATGCCGCGGGTTTGGACAAAACAAAACGGGTAATTATGAAAGAGGAGGGGTTTCCATGCAGGCCTACATAAAAACCATAGAAGATCTTTCCCTGAACGCCTGGCCTTCTCACCAGCTTCAGGTATATGACGGATGGCTGCTGCGCTTTTCCCACTTCTATACCCACCGGACAAACTCTGTGGAACAGATTGGAACTTCCAGTATCCCGCTGGATGTGAAAATACCCTATTGTGAAAGTATCTATAATCACTGGGGAACTCCCTGCATTTTCAAAATCACACCGCTGATTGACCCAAAATTCGACCTGCTTCTGAAAAAGCGGGGATACCAGACCGCCCACCCCACTCAGGTGAAGGTACTGGATTTAAAAGATTTTTCCTTTCAGCCGGAAATAGATGTTGAGCTGGATAAGGATATCAGCTGGGAGTGGCTGGATGCCCTGTTTTCCCTGAAGGGAACCACCAGCCGGATACACCGCAGAATCGTTCCCACCATGTATGCCGCCATCCCAAAAGACACCATCGCCGCAGCCGTAGTCAGGAAAGGCCGCATTGCCGCCATCGGACTGGGAATTCTGGACAGAGACCACATCGGACTGTATGCCATCCATGTGGACCCCTTCTACCGCCGCCAGCACCTGGCACGCTCCATCTGTATCCGCATATTAAATGAGGGAATCCGCCAGGGTGCACGGCACGCCTACCTGCAGGTGCTGCCTGACAATGTCTCTGCCAAAAATCTTTACAGCAGTCTCGGGTTTTCGGACCTTTATTCTTATTGGTTTCGGTTGAAACGGGTGTGAGATAAAAGAAAAATGTTTTCCGGTTCAGATTTCTCCCCAAACCGCATACAATAAAAACAACAGCGGCAAAGGGGCAAGCCATGAAATTTCTCCTGTTTTTATCAGAAGTCACGATTCCACTGATTATTTTCTACATTATTGCTTTTGGCATTCTTCAGAAAGTAAAAGTCTATGAGTCCTTCGTGTCCGGCGCGGCCGAAGGACTGAAAACTGTCGTAAAAATCCTGCCCACACTAATCGGCCTGATGGTAGCCGTGGGAATCCTGCGGGGCTCCGGTTTCCTGGATATGCTGGGCAATTACCTGGGAAAAATTACAGACCCCCTCGGCTTTCCCGCCCCCCTTGTGCCGCTGGCTTTTGTACGCATGTTCTCATCTTCCGCAGCAACCGGGCTGGCGCTGGATATATTCAAGGAATACGGAACAGATTCCCGCATTGGTCTGATTGCCTCCCTGCTTTTGAGCTGTACGGAGACCATATTTTATACTATGTCAGTATATTTTATGACGGCAAAGATTACAAAGACCCGCTATACTCTCACAGGCGCGCTGCTGTCAACTTTAGCCGGTATTGCCGCCAGCGTGCTGCTGGCCTCCTTCTATGCGGCCTGAAGATTGCACAGATCAAAAAGTCTGCCGCGGCATAACCACAGCAGACTTTTTCTTACTGGTCTATATTTTCTTTACTTTAATTTTGTTTCCCGCGCCTTTCGCCTGGAATATTTTTTTATAAGCTTTCATTTTCTTAGATGGCACTTTGAATACACAGGACGTCTTTATCTTTTTAAAAGCGCTGGCACCGACTTTTGCCTTGGCCAGTTTCGATGTGTGCAGGGAAATTGTTTTCAGCTTCTTATCCCCGTAAAACGCCTTACTTCCTATGGAAGCCAGTTTCGCGGACCTGGCACTGAATCCTGTCATTGCAGTACAGCCCATAAACGCCGAATTTCCAATCTTGGTCAAAGCAGTGGAAGATACGGTTACCTGGGTGACTGCTTTACAATTATAAAATGCCTTTGTTCCAATTGTGGCAACATTTTTTCCGATGGTGGCTGTTTTCAGCCTGGTACAGCCGGAAAATGCCTCATTGGCTATAGATGTTACTTTATAAGTGTATCCGTTGATCACTATTGATGCCGGAATAGATACTTTTGTCACTGACTTGCTGGATGGCCCTGACGCGGCCACCGTGGTGGATGTTTTCACCTGATAATTGACGGTTCCGGACTTGACCACTGTGCCTGTTTTCGGCCGCGCCTTCACCAGCCCACTCACTGCCTTGTTCAGTTCTGCAGCCGCCTTGTCCACTTCTTCCTGTGAACTGGCAGTCTTCAGCGTTTCCTCAGCCACAGTAAGAGCTGTCTGCATGTTTTTCCAGCTGGCGGCTGTATAAACAGAGGCTTTTAATTTACCGGCTTTCTGAATGCCCTCCTCCAGTTTCTCCAATTTCATATTGGGTGAGTAATTAAATTCAACTGGAGCATATCCCGTGGCGCTCAGCACAATATGGTAAATTCCGTCTGCTGTAATGGGTTCCGCATCTGTCTTCAGTGTACCGTCTTCATTGACCAGCTTCACTGAATTTCTCCCGCTTGCCGCATAAGATTTCCCATTTACTTCTGCGGATGTGATACTGCTGACATAATCTGTGAAATCCTTCTCTGCCATACCTGATTTCAACACAAGTTTCTTATCATTGGAATGATAGATAACCGGCGCATCCACATACAGCTGGAATGTGGTGCTGATAGAGGCGTATTTTCCGCCTTGGTCTGTGATTTTCAGGGTATACTGGCCTTTTTCAGCATTTTCCTTTGTATAGGATAATATATTCCCGTTCACTACAGCGCCTGCCAGATTGGCCGCTTCATACTGAGGTTTGTAGTCATTTGGCAGACCGCTGAGGCTGATCTGAACAGAACCTGCTGTTGTGGGGGCATTGGATGCTTCCAGTGAATAAGGAAATTTAACTGGTATGTAAGTTCCGTCTAACCCAATTTCATAAATGCCCTTGTCTGTAAAGTAAGTGACTTTCCGTATGGTCTGCCCCATCATGCTCTTATAGTGCTCTGAAGATGTGGGACCGTTATGAACCTTTGTGGTAAATCCTGTACACCATGCCAGGTCATACTTTCTCCAGATATTTTCCAAATGGCGCAGTCCATATCCATTGGTATCCGTGCCGATCACAACGCCGTACACCTTGACATCATTCAGGAAATCAGGAACCTCAGAGGTGCCTTTCTTAGTTATTTTCATTCCATAATCGCCGTAGCTGGTTTCTGTCTGAAGGGATACATCCACATCCTCAGCTTTCACAACGGTTACATTTCCCTGAGCTTTTCCGAACACCAGCTTTTGGTTTTCCACAGTTACTTCTTTATAATTGTCAGGAACCTCATTTTGGCTGAGCACATAATAGGAATAGCTGGGGTTTTCAAACAGTGTTTCCCTGCCGGTATAAGCTGTGGTGGAAGTCTGTCCCCGGTTAGTCACAGTGATCTCAAGACTGTCGCTGTCCTGCACCTCCTTATAACCTGTGAGATCCACGCCTTCCCCTATTTTAACCGGATAGATCACCCCTGTAATATCTGTGCCGTCTGCGTTTACATGATAGGAACCAGCTGCCAGTCCGTCGGAAGTATTGCCGCCTGTCCTGGTCTTATTCAGTGTAGCGGAGGTAAACGCATCAACCTGAACATCATTATTGATTTCTGCTTTATAGAAATCATCGTATGGGATGTTCATCAATACAAACTGTCCGCTCTTTACGGCAGCCTGCTGTTCATTGGCTGTTTCTTCTGCTGCCTCATTTACTCCTGAACCAGCTTTCTCATCTTCTGGTTCACACTTCTCTGCCTCAGTCCCGTCTTCTGCTATTTCTTCCCGGGCCATGTCCGGCACTTCTTCTGGATTCCCGGCTGTCACTTCCGCCGTTTCTGTCCCCGGCATGCTTTTAACCGAAACGCCGGCTTCTCTATTAACTCCCTCCTGCACTACACTGCTTTCTTCCGCGGCAAATGCAGGTACTGCAGGCATACAAAGCCCGGCAGGCATGGAGATAGACAGCGCCATGGCAAGAAATTTTGCCGAAATGTCTTTTCTCATCATAATCTGTAAGTTCCTCCTTGTTTTGAAATTTTATTAAAAGCCGTTTTCAACGGCGATTAATCTTCCGTTATCTTTTTTTGATTAGTAAAAACTAACCCAAAATCTGACTACTGCTCAAATTCCAATCCATATACACACTGCTATGAAGATTCCACTGCGGACCACTGTGAACCAAGCCTCGTTGCCCCTCAATCCCTCCACGCCCTGGCAATGGATGTTCTGTTTCGGACAGGTATCCACGCATTTCTGGCACTGGAAGCAGTCTCCCGGTGTTTCATAGGAGCCGTCTGCGGGAAGCTGGATATCCGAAGGACACCTGCCTGTACACGCCGAGCATCTGGGAGCGCATGTTTCCCGGTTCCTACTCAGGGAAAATACCGGCAGCACCGGCAGCATGGAAAACACTGCCCCCATGGGACATAAGAAGCGGCAGAAAAACCGTTCCTGCACACACATACCCGCCAAAATCAACAACAATATGATAATTCCCGGAATATATCCGGCAAGCTGGAAATTCCCTCTGCAGATCATGGAAAACACATCCCAGGGGCTGCTTCCCCGAAGCCTGGGGTAAATTCCCAGAAAACACAGCACAGCAACAGCTGCCAGAACAAAATATTTCAGAGACGACAGGCCTGTACTCCACTTCCCGTCTAATTTCAGCGGCTTTCTCCTGAACTTCTTACAAATCTGGCAGTACACTCTATGGACAAAATCTCCCAGGCTTCCAAACGCGCAGGCAAATCCGCAGAAAAACCGGCCGAATACAATGGTAAAACCGCACAATCCGGCTAAAGCCGTCGTAAACCCAGTCCATTCCACCTTCTCTCCTGCCCCCAGCTGAACGGCTATATACTTCACACCGCCGAAAGCCGCGGTAAACGCCGAAGAAAAGAACAGGAAACAAATAAGCTGAACCGCCGCCCTGAGCCACATATGCAGCTTTTTCCTTTGTCTTGCCGTGAGATTCCCTATATGAAACTTCTTTCTCTCCATGTCACTTTTCCGCCTTCTCAAGCGCCTGCATTACCGCGTCTTTCAGGCCCTGGGAACTGAAAGTGGCTCCGCTTATGGTGTCCACCTCCGGGGACTGAGCCTGCCGCATGGCTGGCAATATGGCCTCTGCCATAGACAGATACGTCTGGTCTTCCTTTTCTGCCGACAAAACCTCTATCTGGGCCAGCTTTCCCCCTTCCACTGTCACTTTCACCGAGACAGGCCCGCCAAATCCCTGAGCCTCCCCCTCCCATTCCCCGTCTGCATAAATGCTGTCCATCTTTGTCTCTTTCTCTGTTTCTTCTTCTGCCTGTGTGCCCATATTGCTGCAAAGAAATTCTTCCATGGCTTCCACCCGGGCATTCAGCCGGGCGATTTCTTCATCCTTTTCCCTGGCTGCCAGAACTTTGTCATAACCTGCCAGTACACAGACCACCCCCAGCAGGCTGACTGTCTTTATCCAAAATCCTCTCATCGCCTGAGCCCCCTTTTTCTTACTGTCCATTCTGGGCCTTCAAAAGGGCCTGTCTGCACGCCTCAATAATGGCCCGGGATGAGCAGGTGGCATGAGATACGGTATCTATCCCCTCCGCGCTGTTCTTCTCCACAATCTGGCTCACAATCCCCGGCGAAGAAGAGCTTCCATTGGCCGCCCGGTTCACATAAGAATCATTATCCGCAGCGTCGTCCCCATAGTCTCCATAAATATTCCGTATGGCGGTAATCCTTCCCTCTGACACGACAACCGTAAGATTCAGATTATACGGGTCAAAATCCCAGTATTCATCTGGCGAGCAAAGGGCCGACGCCGTATAGAGGCCGTCTTTATAACCTGTCCCCGGCGTCTCAGACGGCGATGGAGTTTCCGGCGCCGCAGGTGTCCCTGCAGCTGGCGGGGTGCCTGTGGCCGGGGGAGTACCTGTGGCTGACGGCGTGCCTGCAGCTGCCGCTTTCAGGGCATTTTTCACGGCCTCCAGAATCCCTCTGGAACTGTAGGTAGCCCCGGACACAGCGTCTATGTCCACACTCTGATTTTTCACAATCTGATCCACCAGTGTTTTTGCCCGGTTGAAGAACCCATCGTCCTCATCCCTGTGTTCCGTCACCACTACACTTGCAATGGCTTTCTTTTTTATCTGTACTTCCACCGTAATTTTCCCCCCGAAACCTTCTCCTGTTCCCGTGTAAGTGCCGTCGGGATAAGGAAACAGCCCCTGCGCCGCTCCGGGAGAAACCGTGGGCGTTTTCGTGGGTGACGGGGTACTTTTGGAGACGGCCGCCTTTGCCAGAGCGTTTCTCACAGCCTCAATAATCCCTGCGGAGCTGTAGGTAGCACCAGACACGGCATCCACATTGGTACTCTGTTTTTCACAGATGGTTTTCAGCAGTGCTTTCGCTTTCCTGATATATTCCTCACCGTCACTGCTGCTGACAATCTGGATTTTTTTGACCTTCCCTTTGGCAACCTTTACTTTTACCGTAAGCTCTCCCCCAAACCCGGTTCCTGTCCCGGTATAGGTTCCGTCTTTATACGCTTTGGGCTCTTTCACTTTCTTTACCGGTTCAGGAGATGCCGTGGGCGTACTTCCCCCCTGCTGTCCCTCCGTGGGGCTTTTCGCACCGCTGAGGGCATTTTTCACCGCATTGATAATCCCGTTGGAACTGTAAGTGGCCCCGGACACGGCATCCACCTCCAGCTGCTGAGACGAAAGAATGCTGCTGACCACGCCTTCCCTGGCCCTTCCAAAGAAAGATTCATCATCTGAATGGCTTAAAATATCTATGGCCGTAATGGTCTTGTCTTTTACTGTCACGGAAACCCTCACCTCTCCGGAAAAGCCAGGGGCACTCCCCTCATAGGTGCCGTCCGCATAGGAAAGATTCCCCTGCCCAATTACCCCAGAGCCCTGGGTTTTTGTCTGGCTTCCAGACGGGGCAGTGCTCTTTGGTGTTTCACTGCTTCCCGCATCTTCTTTCAGCGCATTTTTCACCGCCTGTATAATCCCCTTGGAGCTGTAAGTGGCTCCGGTCACCGTATCCACCTCTGTGGTCTGGCCGGCTAACATGCTGCCGACCACGCCCTCCTTTGCCCTGTTGAAGAAAGCCTCGTCATCTGAATGGCTGAGTATATCAACGGCCTCAATGGATTGATTCTTAATGTTTACAGCAGCCTTTATCTCTCCACGATACCCTGTTCCGGTTCCTTCATAGATGCCGTCTGCCAGCTGAAAAGACCCTTTTGATTGTTCTTTTCTTGATTTCTTTTCTTCCGGCTTCCCGGTGTCTGCAGGCTTCCCAGTCTCCTTAGGCTGTTGAACCGTTTTATTCACATCATCCCCCTGCGCCGCCAGTCCCCTTGAGCCGGGAATCCTGAATTCCTCTGCCCCGTACGCCGGAACCGTATAACTGCCAAGGCCTGCCGCCGCTCCCGCGGCCACCCCGCCCACTGCCAGCACAGGAGCCAGCGTGGGAAGGATTTTCCATATCTTTTTCATTTCTTTCACTACTTTCCTTCAATCACTGTAATCTCATAGTCTGACGTGAAATGCTCCGCAATGCCTTTTGTCACATACAATCCGCCTTCTTTTGACATGAGAACCATCTCAAATTCCTCCTGGTGCTCTCTCCAATATGCACTTGCTTTCTCCAGTCCCATAACAAAAAACGACGTGGACAATCCATCCGCCAGAGTCCCGTCCGGACTGACAATGGTCACAGATTCCAGACCGCTGTCTGCCGGATATCCCGTCCGTGGATCAATAATGTGATGATAGGTAGTCCCATCCTTTTCAAAACAGCGCTCATATCCGCCGGAAGTCACCACCGCACAATCCTCAATGGAGAGAATACCTGCATATCTTTCTGTATTCTCCGGATGCAGAATGGAAACCCGCCACAGACTGCCGTCAGTCTTCGTTCCCAGCGCCTGCACATTTCCTCCCAGATTCACAAGCCCGCTCTTCACCCCGTATTCCCGGAAAATCTCCATAATCCGGTTGGATGTATACCCTTTGGCGATGCCGCCCAGATCAATCTCCATCCCCTCCCGGCCAAAAGAAATCTGCGCCAGATCCCTGTCGAACTTAATCTTTCTGGCATTCGTTAAAGACAGGAGCTGTGTCAGTTCTTCCTGAGAGGGAACCCGATAACTGCCATCTGTAAATCCCCAGGCCCTCATCACTGGATACACCGCAATATTAAAAATCCCCTTCGTTTCCTGATACAATTCCAGAGAACGTTCTGTCAAAGCCGCCGTATCCTTGGACAACGTTCCCCTGCCCTCTCTATTTACCTTTGAGAGTTCACTTTCACTATCGCCTGTGGATAGCAGCCCCTCAAGCCGCTGAATCTCCACTGCCGCCGCGTCCACTGCCTCCCGGGCCCGGTCTCCGTAAGCCGCCAGAGTCATGTAGGTATCCATGGCAAATAATTCTTTCACAGCCTCCTGGTCATCCGGGCTTTCCTGGTTTTTCCATGGAGCCTTGCCTGCCTGTGTCTCCTGCGCCGCCTCCCCGGCCTGGCCGCCTGTATTTTCAGCAGCCCCGGAAACTTTCGCCTGAATACCGCAGCCGCTTAACAGCAGAATCACTGCTGACCACACGCACAGATATTTCCCTGCATCTGACCAAAAACATTTTTTGTGGTTAGTCCTTTCTAACATGCGTATAGTCTACCACAATCCAAATCTCTCTGTCAAACCCTTCAGATGATAACATTTCTCATTTTCCATAACACTATTTTCAGTATTCCGGGACATTTTCCCTGCTTGAGCTAATGACAGCAAAGCGCCTGGAGCACACATTCAAACTGCTCCAGGCGCCGCACCCCCTTATTTCTTTTTCACAGCCAGCCACAATTCCCAGTAATAATCCGGATCTGTGGCATTGGCGGACGGATATGCCTCAATCTCCACCCCGCTAGGCTGATATTCGCTGTTTAAAAAGAATTCCTCAAAGATATACTTATATACCTTCTGGAACGCCTCCGGCATGGCTCCCCTGCACGGAAATACCGCGTAAGACGCCGCTGGAAGTGATACCACCTCAAGGTCCTCATCTGTCACGGGTTCCCCGTTATAATGGCATCCAATTCCATAGGGAAAGTCCTCATCCCCCGGCAGGTACTCCAGCGCGATTCCGATAATAGAATCTTTAAACACATTATCCCTATGCACATAACGGGTAATTCTGTCAATGGTGCCGTCAGCCGTACATTGTCCCCAAAATGCTGTGATTTCCTGTCCGTTAATCTCCTTATTCTTCGTAAAACGTTTCCGCTTTACCAGAACATCAAACGCATCCTTCTTCTCGATCCTGTAATCCATTTTTGTCCCTCCACTGACTATTAGTTTTACGGAAAGCCGTGAAAATGACTTGATTACAGCGCCTTTCTTCGCCTGGGTGGGTGAACACCCGTGAAATCTGGTGAATGCCCTGGAAAAACTCTCCGGCGTGTCGTATCCATACTTCATGGCAATATCAATCACCTTGGCATTCTCCGCCGCAAGCTCCCTGCCGGCAAGGGCCAGCCTGCGGAACCTTACATAATCCCCAAGGGTAAAACCACAGACCACAGAAAATACCCTCTGAAAATGAAAGCTGGAAGAATACGCACATTTTGCTGCTTCCTCATAATTCACAGGTTCTGTTATATGGTCTTCTACATAGTCAATCGCCTGGCTGATCCCCGTAATCCAGTCCATCTTCTGCCTCTCCTTCATCCATTTCGTCACCCGGGCCCGGGCTTTGTTTTTATTTTCTCCAAACCCGCGGCGTTTGAAGCAGTTTTGTAATGATCATTTACGAACCCAGTATAACAGAGCGCGCAAAGTATTTCATGACTCTCAGTGCGCAGGGGTGTCAGCATTTACCATCAATCGGAGGCTTTAAAATTATAAATCGGCTTCATGATTTCAATCACATCCACCGAATCCCGGATGACCCCTATGATATCATCCAGTGACTTATATGCCGACGGCGCCTCATCCAGCGTATTCTCATTCACCGATGTGGTATAAATTCCCTCCATGGCCGCCTCATAATCTTCCATACTCAGAGATGCCTTGGCCTTCTTCCTGGACATCACACGTCCCGCGCCGTGGGGCGCAGAATAATTCCACTCCTGATTTCCCTTTCCCACTGCCAGCACACTGCCATCTCTCATGTTAATGGGTATCAGCACTTTCTCTCCGTCATGGGCCGCAATGGCACCTTTTCGCAGAATCATTTCGTCTGTGTCAATGTAATTGTGGATGGTATGAAATCCTCCCTCTCCGGAAAGTCCTGTCCTCTCAAGCAGAATCTCCGCAATCAATTCCCGGTTTCTGACCGCGAACTCCTGGCAGATTTCCACATCGTGGAGATAATCCTCAAAATAACTGCCGTACACATAACAGAGATCCTCTGGAACACTCAGGGGTTTATGTTGCCAGTGGAGTTCCAAAAGTGCCTGCTGGATCTCCTTCCTCCGCCCAGCAGCTTTGTATTGCGCAATCAGAGCATCCTTCTTTTTAAAATACTCCTCCTTTCCCTGATTCAGCTCCACCGCCAGCTTTTGATAAATCTCCGCTGTCTGTTTTCCCAGATTCCGGCTCCCTGTATGAATCACAAGATAATTTGTCCCGTCCGATGCGCGGTCAATCTCAATAAAATGATTGCCTCCGCCAAGGGTTCCCAGACTCCTCTCGATCCACTTGGTTCTCTCCAGAGAACGGTAACAGCGAAGCTCTGTTAAAGGAAATCTCTCCTGCCGTCCCTCCCACGCCCGCATTCCGGAAGGCACAAAATGGCAGGCCGCATCAAACCGCTCCAGATCAATCTCCTGTTTTCCCAGATTCACTGTATACATACCGCATCCAATATCCACGCCCACTACGTTGGGAACCGCTTTGTCTTTAACCGTCATGGTGGTTCCGATGGTGCAGCCCTTGCCTGCATGCACATCCGGCATAATCCTCACCTGGCAGTCCTTCGTAAACTCCTGATCGCACATTCTGCGGATCTGTTCCACGGCTTCTTCCTCAATGATATTTGCGTAACAGATGGCTGTTGTAACCGCTCCTTTAATTTCCAGCATGGTTTTCCCCCTTTCTTCTATCATGTACTCTCGGAAGTCCCTTTTTGCCTGGTTTTATGAGATGCTCTTTAGTCAGAACTTCTATGTGCGCCCTTCTGGCCGCTTTTTTGGCAGCTCCCTATCATTTAAGGGCAGGTATTACCTGCCCTTGTGCTTTACTCTATCTTTTGATATTTCTTTTCATACTACGGCTCTGGCTCTCTCCCTGCCTGTGGCTGTAAGCCGCTACTTCAAAAGCTGTATCGAACCGATAACCGGAATCTCAGCATATTTTCCCGTACACACATTAATAACTCCCCAGATAGAAAATACCAGAAACACCAGATTCAGAATATCCAGCGCCCCTCCCATCAAGCCGAAACCCCAGAATGGCCACCCCCATTCCTGTAACATGTGCATCCCTCTGCTGACAGCCTGACAGATGATCTCACCCAGCAGAAGCACCAGACCCTGGTTGGCGTGAAACCGGGCAAAAGGAGATTCTCTGCTTAGAAACAAAGGCAGAAGCACCAGCACCCCAAAATAAGAACACGCCGCCAGGACTTTGTTTTTCTGTATATCCACCACTTCATCTGACACCTGACCCTGACAGCCATAATTCATGTTTTCCTGAAAGCCGTAATTCATTCCATCCTGATAATAACTTTGACTGTAACTCTCCTGGGTGATTCTTTCCCCGCATCCAGGACAGTATCTCATTCCATCCTGAACGGGACTTCCACATTTTGGACAACAATTCATTGTATCACTTCCCTGTATTTTATAATGATGTTTCGATACATTTCAGTATATTCTTTTTTGGGTGGTTTGTAAAGTTTAATCAATCGCGATACATTACACCACTAATTTTTTAAAATCTGTTTTGCTAATTTTTATTCCACTTGCTGCCAAACGAACCGATCTATCATAATAAATCTTATTTAATACATTCTCTTTTTCTGATTCAACGCCATAATGCAAAAGTCTATGACATATAGGACAGAGACAAATAATATTTGCATATATATCTAAGCTTTTAGAAAACTTATCCTGATGCTTCATTGGAAGAGCATGATGTCCCTCCATATACGGATGCCCTGTACTTTTTGCCGTGAATGTGTTGTGCTTAGGGTCTATCTCACATTGATATCCTGCTGATTCTATTGACTGGATTTTTATAATTGCAGATCTTTTCCAAACTTCCATTGTATATGTTTGTTTTTCCGCAACAGGCACTTCTATATCCATGACGCCAATCTGCTGGTGAATATTAGAAAATCCCTGTCCACTGGCAAACTTATAATAATTATTAAACCCAGCACTATACATCTGATGACCACGCTTATCGAGAGCCACAAAACCAGGATCATTATACAAATAAGTTCTAATCATCTCCAATTCACTAAGCTCCTGTATTTCATACACAGTCTGCTGCAATTTTCCTTTCTCCACCAGACGCTTTGATATATATCGCAGCGCCTCCTGGTAATGCTTTACTGTAGAATCAGAAACCTTTCGTATCTCCTTCAAATATCTTACATAATATGTCATGAGCGCATATTCATCCATACAACAGTCCCTTTACTTTGTAATGCCACCTATTCTCTTGGCACTTTCATATATCCTTCACAACTTGTATCGTCCTCTCTGCCAATGGCAATTCTACAGCCTATTGTATTCCTTGTAAGGAATATTTTCAAGTTTTTTAGAAATCTCTCAATATCCATCAACAGAAACAGAAACCCAAACACCAAAATCCCAAAAAAATAATTTACAAACAAATAAATATATGATACTCTAATACTACTAATCCGATGGGGCAAGCCCATCAACAAGCCAAACACAATGACGAAGAGAGTACATCCGTGGAGATACCACAGAGAATTCCCACAACGGAGAAGCATCCTGCTGTCTCCTGGAGCTGAGAGGGGATGTATGGATACCGATGGAACATGGCTTCTGAGAGGCGCACCGAACCACAGGTTTCTGGTAAGGCTGCGACAGGATTCGCCTGTTATAGCGATAGGGTATTACTGTACCCGATAAGGTCTGCACTGTGAGGTGCAGATGAATGGAAGTGGTAACACGGTATGAATCGTCTTCCTCCGAATTTTGGAGGGAAGGCGTTTTTTTATCGTATAAGAAGCAGTATTCTTTCTTAATCCAGCTCTTTTCGGGCATATGATAGGACAATCTAAATAAGAATAGGAGAATAATTTATGAGCAAAGGAAAATTTTACATGACAACGGCTATTGCCTATACATCGGGCAAGCCCCATATCGGCAACACTTATGAGGCAGTTCTTGCCGACAGCATCGCCCGCTTTAAAAGACAGCAGGGATACGACGTATTTTTCCAGACAGGAACCGATGAGCACGGCCAGAAGGTAGAGCTGAAAGCGGCCGATGCCGGCGTCACCCCCAAAGAATTTGTAGACAGTGTGGCGGGAGAAATCAAGCGCATCTGGGATTTGATGGACACCTCTTATGACAAATTCATCCGCACCACTGACGAAGACCATGAAAAGCAGGTACAGAAAATTTTCAAGAAACTTTATGACCAGGGTGATATTTACAAGGGATATTACGAGGGTCTGTACTGTACCCCCTGTGAATCCTTTTTCACGGAGTCTCAGCTGAAAGACGGGAAATGCCCGGACTGCGGCAGGGAAGTGATTCCAGCCAAGGAGGAAGCCTATTTCTTCAAAATGAGCAAATACGCGGACAGGCTCATCGAACACATTAACAGCCATCCGGAATTCATCCAGCCTGTGTCCCGGAAAAACGAGATCATGAATAACTTCCTGCTGCCCGGGCTTCAGGATCTGTGTGTCTCCCGTACTTCCTTCAAATGGGGCATCCAGGTGCCTTTTGACACTGATCATGTGATTTACGTGTGGCTGGACGCGCTCACCAACTACATCACAGGTATCGGTTATGACTGCGATGGGCCGGACACAGAACAGTTTAAGAAAAATTGGCCCGCAGAACTTCATTTAATTGGAAAAGACATTATCCGTTTCCACACCATCTACTGGCCCATATTCCTGATGGCACTGGATCTTCCGCTGCCCAGGCAGATATTCGGCCATCCCTGGCTGCTCCAGGGCGAGGGAAAGATGAGCAAGTCAAAGGGTAATGTATTATATGCAGACGAACTGGCTGATTTCTTCGGGGTAGACGCTGTACGCTTCTTTGTCCTTCACGAAATGCCTTTTGAAAATGACGGAGTGATTACCTGGGAGCTATTGGTGGAACGGATGAATTCCGAGCTTGCCAACACGCTGGGCAATCTGGTAAACCGCACACTCTCCATGTCCAACAAATTTTTCGACGGGGTAGTTACCAACACTCAAGTAATCGAGCCGGTGGATGACGACCTGAAAGCAGTTGCTGTCTCCACAGTGGGAAAAGTCACTGCCAAGATGGAAGACCTGCGGGTGGCAGATGCCATAACAGAGATTTTCACCCTGTTCAAACGCTGCAATAAATATATTGATGAGACCATGCCCTGGGCCCTGGCAAAAGACCCGGACAAGAAAGACCGTCTGGCTGAAGTGCTCTACAATCTGGCTGAGGGTATTTACATGGGCACCACTTTGCTGGAGTCTTTCATGCCCAAGACTGCCCAGAGGATTTTAAAACAGCTGCAGGTGGAGAAACGCGGCCTGGACACCCTGGAGACATTCGGCCTTTATCCTTCTGGAAACCGGGTGACTGACAAACCGGAAATCCTTTTTGCCCGCCAGGATATCAAAGAAGTGCTGCAGAAAGTGGAAGAACTCCATCCGCCCAAAGCAGAGGAAACCCACGGCCCGGTTGTGGACCTGGAGCCAAAACCAGAGATTACTTTTGATGATTTTGAAAAACTGCAGTTCCAGGTTGGAGAAATCATTGCCTGCGAGGCTGTGAAGAAATCGCGGAAGCTGCTGTGTTCTCAGGTGCGTATCGGCAGCCAGGTAAGGCAGATTGTCTCAGGTATTAAATCTGACTACACTCCGGAAGAAATGGTGGGGAAGAAGGTTATGGTGGTGACAAACTTAAAACCAGCCAAACTGGCCGGTATTATGTCAGAAGGGATGATTCTGTGCGCAGAAGATGCAGACGGGCATCTGGCGCTGCTGACACCGGACAGAGAAATGCCTGCAGGGGCAGAAATCTGCTAAGAGAGAACCTAGTGCTCCATTCCATAGAGAAGCCCCTGGGAATACATCCCAGGGGCTTCTTTGTTATATTCAAATATTTACTTTGTCAGCAGCATCATAATCTCATTGCTGCGTGCAATAAACTTAGTCATTGCCTCAGGTGCCAGCGGTTTATGGCTGATCATAGCCAGGTCATACAGCTGCTGGCAGAGCATCTGCACATGCTCGGATTCCTGATTTGCAGCCAGATACTGAACCAGCTGGTTCTTTGCGTTGAGCACCAGTGTTTCTTTTCCGCCGAACATGTTGGGGTCCATGCCCCCCATTCCGCCCATGCTGTACATCTTCATCATTTCCTGCATACGGCGGCTGTCTTCTTCCAATGTCATCATGGAAGATACGTTTTCATTTTTCAGATTCTCCACTTTCACATTCAGAGACTCATTGTCCAGCTGTTTCCGGAACAGCTCAGTGAGGGCCTTTGCCGTCTCCTCATCTGCATCGGCTTCCACCACTGCCTCTGTCATATCGGCATCAATGCGCTGGAATTTAATTTTGTCATTGAGGCGTTCCATATGGGAGATAAACGCATTATCAATGTTGTGCTGCAGATGCACCGCATCCAGCCCCTGCTCCCGGAACAGATTAATATACTGGCTCTGCTGTACCGGGTCTGTCACATAGAAGATTGTGGTTTTCTTCGGCTCCTTGCCTTCGTCCTCCCCGGCATCATCCCCCTGGGCATCTTCCTTAGCTGCGCCATCCTCCTGAGGCTTGTCCTCTTTCGTAATATCCGCAGACTCAGCCTCCTTGTCCTCAGGCTCTTTATTTTCCTCAATGCAGTCTTTCAGAGTGAGGTATTTATCATCCAGGTTCTTGAACAGAATGTAATCCATCATACGCTCAGAGAACTTGTCGTCTTTAATACAACCGAATTTGATAAAGGGACTGATATCATCCCAGTAAGACTCATAGTCTTCCCGTTTTGTCTTACACATACCAGTGAGCTTATCTGCCACTTTCTTAGTAATGTATTCTGAGATCTTCTTCACGAATCCATCATTCTGCAGGGCGCTTCTGGACACATTCAAAGGCAGGTCCGGACAGTCAATCACTCCTTTAAGCAGCATCAAAAATTCAGGAATCACTTCCTTAATATTATCCGCAATAAATACCTGGTTATTGTACAGCTTAATGGTTCCCTCAATGGAGTCATACTCCGTATTGATTTTCGGGAAATACAGAATACCTTTCAAGTTAAAGGGATAGTCCATATTCAGATGAATCCAGAACAGCGGCTCCTTGAAGTCCATAAATACCTTCCGGTAAAACTCTTTATAATCCTCATCTTTGCACTCATTGGGATGTTTATTCCACAATGGCTCCGGATCGCTGAGAGAAACCGGACGTTTGTTAATCTTCACCCTGTCCCTGGCCGGAGAGATCTCTACTACTTCTTTCTCTCCTTTATCATTTTCCTTTTCCTCTGTCTTGGCTTCTTCATGGATATGTTCTACTACAACATCGTCATCCTGCAGGTCTTCTTCGTCAATGGTCTCATATTCCTGTTCTGCATTTGCCTTGCTCAGATAGATGTTCACCGGCATAAATGAGCAGTACTTCTCGATAATCTCCCTTGCCCGGTATTCGTTGGCAAATTCCACACTGGATTCCCCGAGGAACAGAGTAATCTCTGTACCTACTGTATTTTTATTGCCTTCTGAGATCTCATATTCTGTGCCCCCGTCACAGGTCCAGTGCACTGGCTTAGCCCCTTCTTTATAGGAAAGAGTATCAATGTGCACCACATCCGCTACCATAAATGCCGAATAAAAGCCCAGTCCAAAGTGGCCGATCATCTGGTCATCTGTAGTCTTGTCCTTATATTTTTCCAAAAATTCTGTGGCACCGGAAAAGGCAATCTGCGTGATGTATTCTTCCACCTCATCCGCATCCATACCGATACCATTATCAATAAACTTCAGGCTCTTTTCTTCCGGATTTACAATCACATCAATTTTTGCCTTATAGTCATCCGGGAACTGGTATTCTCCCATAATTTCCAGTTTTTTCAGCTTAGTAATAGCATCACAGCCATTGGATACCATCTCTCTGAAAAAAATATCATGGTCTGAATAAAGCCATTTTTTGATAATCGGGAATATGTTTTCACTATTAATGGATAAATTTCCTTTTTTTGCCGCCATTCCTATTCACTCCTTTATTTTTATAGTATAATCAGCCCGTCAAAAGGTCTCATTTCTTCCTTAGGGAGTATTGTAATACCAGCAAAACGAAAAGTCAAGGAAAAATTAGCACTCTTTTTATGCGAGTGCTGATAAAGCATCATTCTTATAAACAGCGGAGGCGGCGTCAGGAAATACCGGCTTTTGATATCTTCTGCTTTCTCAGCTGAAGCCGTCTCTCGGCGCCAAGCCATTCTTCCCGCTCCTCCTCAGACTCAATCTGAAGTCCCGGCACTTCCACCGGAGTGCCGTTTTCGTCCACGGCCACCATCACAAGGTACGCCCTGTTAATGATCTGCCGTTTTCCCTGATAATCTTCTATATAAGTGTCCACCCGGACTTCCATGGAAGTCCGGCCCACATAAGTCACTCTGCCTGCCAGCACAATCATATCATTCTGATAAGCACCCGCCTTAAATTCCAGACTGTCAACAGCGGCTGTGGTTATCATCTTTCCCGAATGCCTTCTGCTGACAATCCCCGCCATCTCGTCGATCCACTGCATCAGACAGCCGCCGTACAGCCTGCCCTGAGGGTTGATGTGTCGGGGACGTATGATATAAACCTGCTCAGTTGCCGAATCCTGAACCTTTTTTGCGTGATCTTTATGGCTCATAATCCAAAACTCCTCTTTGCTGTTCTATTTTCATTTACTTTTTATTCCACTGATAGAACTCTTTCAATTCTGCCTTCACATCATCCGGCAGCTGTGCCTTCTTAACTCCCCGGACTGCCCCCTCCAGGGCCAGCAGCCGGTGGATATCGGTAGTTTTGACAGTTCTCCCATGCCGCAGTTCCTTTCTCTTTCAGTTTTCGCATCTTTTCGTCATTTATGCAGGAACTGCCGCAGCACACTCATAAGCAGTTCCATATCAATGGGTTTGGCAATATGGGCGTTCATACCGCTTTTAAGCGCCGCCTCCTTATCCTCTTCCATGGCATTTGCGGTCATAGCGATAATGGGCAGGGTTTTCACATCCTCCCTCTGCATGGCCCGGATTGCTTTTGTAGCCTCGTATCCGTTCATAACCGGCATCTGGACATCCATCAGCACTGCATGATAATACCCTTCTTGAGAGCTTTCTATCATAGCCACCGCATCGGTTCCGTCCGGTGCAGATTCAATCAAAAAACCTGCTTCTTCCAGAATAACCTCCGCAATTTCCCGGTTCAGCTCATTATCTTCCACCAAAAGGAGTCTTTTGCCGCTGTAATCAATCTGTGTCCAGACAGTCCCTGGTTCCGGCTGGCTGTGGTCTCCGATATTATTGGCTGCCAGCAGCGCTGCTTTTAAGTCAGACATAAAAAGCGGTTTGGCGCAGAACGCGGTAACACCCGCCGCTTTCGCCTCATCCTCAATATCAGCCCAGTCATACGCAGTGAGAATAATAATAGGCGCGTCCTGCCCCACCACACTGCGGATTTTTCTTGCTGTTTCAATTCCGCTGGTCTCTGGCATCTGCCAGTCAATAATATAAGTATGGTAAGGGTCTCCATCTTCATAAGCAGATTTGGCACGGTATGCCGCCTCCCTGCCGGATGTGGTCCATTCCGAGCGCAGTCCAATGCTCTTTAACATTTTGCTCACGCTGTCACACACATTCAGGTCATCGTCCACAACCAGAGAGCGCAGACCTTCCAGCTCTTTAATCTGCTCCGCTGTTTTTTCTATATCCTGAAGCTGCAGCGGAAGTTTTACCGTGAAAGCGCTCCCTTTTCCGACTTCGCTTTCTACTGTGATTTCTCCTCCCATCATATCAACGATGTTCTTGGTGATTGCCATGCCCAGTCCCGCGCCCTGTATACTGCTTTTTGTCACAGTGGTTTCCCGCTCAAAAGGCTCAAAAATATGTTTCACAAACTCCTGGGACATTCCAATCCCATTGTCCTTAATGGTAAAAACGTAATCACCCCACCCATGTTTGTAGGTGGTGTGCTGGGTGATGCGGAAAGTCACCGTCCCGCCTGCCGGAGTATATTTGACCGCATTCCCCATCAGATTGATAAATATCTGATTCAGCTTCAGCGGGTCCGCAATCACATCCTCATTGGCCACCCCAAACGTATCTATGAACATCTCCAGCTGCTTGGACTTCACCTGGGGCTGGATGATATTTACTAAATTGTGCATCAACTCAGGAATATTGCATTCCTGATTATGTATCTGCATCTTCCCGCTCTCAATACGGCTCATATCCAGGATATCATTGATCAATCCCAGCAGATGGTTGCTGGATGAGAGGATTTTCTGCAGACATTCCCTCACCTGGTCCGTACGCTCCATATGGCTGGCCGCGATGGTGGCAAAGCCGATAATCGCATTCATAGGCGTACGTATATCATGGCTCATATTAGACAGGAACGTAGTCTTTGCCTGATTGGCATGCTGTGCCTGCATCAGAGCATCCTGCAGCGCCTGCGTCTGTTCCCGCTGTTTTCTGACCTGCTCTGTGATATCCCGTGATACCACCATAGCGATAAGATCTCCCGTATCTTCGTCACAAGTCATAGTAAAGGACTGGCGGACACACAGAGGCTCCTTTTCCTCTATCCCGCCCCAATAATCCACATCCACTTCCATATTCCCCTGCTCATACTGGTCTTTCAGATAATCCACATTTACAGCCCTGCAGTAATCCTCCTGCGATTCCGGCAGAACAAACTGCATCCACCGCTCAAAGCATTCAGAAGCTTTGCACGGCGCAGACAGCCCTGCCCGTTCCAGAAGGGAGATATTTTTCTCATCACTTACGAAGACAATATCCTGCTCAATCCGGTCTTTCGTCAGATTACATTCGAATGCGCTGAAAGAGTTAGACATAATGGCGATTCTGTACTGCCTTTCCTTCCGGTTCAATACAGCCCGCTCCCGCTGCTCGCGCATTTCTTTCAACTTCAGCTCTGTGACATTCTGGCGTACATATAAAACCCTGACAGGCTTTCCTTCCTTACGTTCCAGACACACCACAATCAACTGTTCCCATTCTTCTTTCCCATAGCGGGAAACGTGACACTCATGAACAACAGAATCCTTTGTGCTGAGATTCTCTCTGAGGATATCAATCCGGCCGAAATGATAAAACGCCTCTTTATCCTCTTCCCCGATAATCTCTTCTCCATGAAGCCTGATAACCTCACTGTACACACCCTCTTTAGGAATGCGGGTGTTCAACGGCCCCTTTCCCGCCACATAGGAGTAGCTGTCATTTTCCAGATCCGCAATCAGATAACGCGATGAAAAAAGGATGTTCACACCCCGGAGCACATCGCTGATTATTTTATTCTCTGTTTCCAGTTTCTTCCGCTGTCTTCCCCCTCGGATTGCCAGAAAAGCAATATAAATCATAAACAGAACCAGTAAACAGATTTCCAATCTCACACCCGCTAGATTCGCTCTGTTTACCATTGCCTGAGTGACATTTTGGGGAAATGCCTGTACAAGAACATACTCGTAGTCTGGCAGATTGATGACACAGAGATTGTCTGTTTTACAGCCCTCCTCACACAAAAGAGCTGCCTGCCCACCGTCATCGAACACACTTTGTACAGTCCTGGCAGTTTGGGCATCAATAACTCCTGAATCGGTCAAAGATTCAATCAGGCCGACTCCATAGGGCTGATCTCCTGAACTGGCAATCACCTCTCCGTCCTGTGAACAGAGAAACACATCCGCGGCCTCGCCGAAATAACTGGAAGCAAGCATACTCCGCAGATAATCCTCAGCAAAATACAGCCCTAAAAACATCCCTTCAATTTCTTTTCCTTTATATACCGGGGCGTAAAAGACCATCATAGGCTTCCCGGTAAGTCTTGACTCTTCCACAGTCTCAAGACCGCTTTCTCCCTGCATTCCCCGGATAAAATAATTCCGGTCGGAACTATCGTTTGTTTTTCCATCAGATGCAAGATTAACACCGTCTCCATTGGTAAAGCGGATACTGTCAAATGTGGTGTTTTTCTCAAGCTCCCTGAGTACCTGGGCATCAATCTCTGAACCGTTTCCTCTTGCGCTGACCAGATAGGCACAGTTCTGGAGACGCTGCAGCGCATTGTCAAATTCACTCTCAATGCGTTCTGCCGTCTGCCGCGCGCTATCCTCTGCATAGACCCTGTTCTGTTCCTGAATCCGTTCCATATTCTGCGTTGTGTAGATGTAAAATAAAACCAGGACAATAACCAGGAAAAAGAGTGCATAAATAATCGGCTGCCATGTTTTCTTATGTTGTCTCATCTAATTCGGCGCAATATACTCTGTGCGGCTTTAACCGTAAGAATCAATGCGCGCCATCACCTCCCCCTTTTCAATCAAACTATTTTCATAAAATTATCCATTTATCCTTTTCTAAATCGTAAAGTTTTTTATAGTTTATCACATTCAGCTGTATTTTACTATCAAAAAAAGAAAGTCTGCAATATGGAACAAAATAAGGAATTTTATGAAAAGCGACAGAAAAGGCGGCAGGATGCAATTGAGCTAAAACAGCCGGATATGGTCCCCGTCAATTATTTTGCTATCAACGCTTTGGATTATCTGGTGGAAATCCGGGGTTGCGGTCTGGTGGATGTGGTGAACACGCTGACGGACAAAAGGGGACCGGGTGCTGACCCTCACCGCCTGTACGCCAGGCGGTGATAAATGCTTTTTCATCATGGGAAAACTGTGGAAGTAAAGAACTGAAAACAGCCTAAAGTATATCTTCTTTTTGAATTATCCCAACTCTACTCATTAGCGAAGCTTCTTATTTCTTTTTATAACATTTCTCTTACCCGCTGGATTTTCCATCACTGCTTTTTTGCAGCCTGAAGCCTGATTACCTATCACATGGCTGCGGCTAATATTCCGCATCAACACCCCTGCACGGTCAGAACCATACGTCTTTGCTCTTTCCCCCGAATAAGCGCCAATTCCCGCTATAGTATTATTCTGTACTTTATTGAGTGTGCTGTCCTGCATATAGATGCCGGCATGTTTGGCATTATAAATCTTATTTTTTAGCACTGAACAATTCTTCCAATAAAGAAAGTATATGGCTTCCCCTTTACAACCTTTAAATGTATTCTTCTCAACCGTTATATTTGTATAAGGATTCTTCTCTGCACCTTTGGCATAACTGTGGGAGCCCACACCTCTTGATACATCGCTAAAAGTATTGCCTGTAATCAGCACATTGTGGCAGCCTTTTCCATTATAGGGCGTACAATTTACCATAGCCTCTTTTGTAGCTGCATCCAGCTGAAGCGCCTCTTTGGGCTGCACTTGAAGATACCGGCTGTTACCAGAAATTTTACAATTCTTAACTGTAAAGCCATTCATATCTGACACTTCAACTATATGGTTGTTTCGCTTACATTTCAATGTCATGCCAGACAGTACCATATTTTTTACATGGGAAAAGCGAAGCATCATCTCTCTTTTCTCCCTGCTCCCAGTCTGGCTGGACGCATCCCACACACCGCCCTCTATTCTGACATTCTGATAGGTCTTATTCGGTTCTGTCGCCATCACCCTTGACACATGGTCTGCAATGGTAATCTTTGCCCCTTTGGCATAAATCCAAATATTGCTTTTGATTGTAAGAACATGGGAAAGTACATACTCACCAGGAGGAATTACGATTTTATACTGACAGCTTTTACTGGCTTTTCTCCCTGCCATCTCCAGCGCATTCTGCAGGCTGCGCTGGAAATCCTCCTTATCCACCTGCACTTTCTTGACCTGTTTATAGGCAGGCAGTTTTGCACCTTTCCCGTTACTCCCCGCCGCAGACACGCATACCGGCATACCTATAAATAGAGCCAGTGCACACAGCAATGTTACAATGCCTTTTCTATTCCTTATCACTGCTATTTGTTTCATAAATTCGTTTCTCCCTTTCATTATTTTAAGGCTTTATATAACCCTTATACAGGATTCCGTAAAGATTCCCTCTTTCTAATCATCAATCACAAAAAGCCTGCTGTTTGCGCCCAGCAGGCTTTTCATAGACAAATGCCAAAATGAAGGATAAACTCAAAACTTTTTCAAATCCAAACTTCTGCACAGCATGTAGCGTAAGTATCTTTTTTACTATGACAGCAGTCTATCCTGCTTTTCTTTATTGACACTTGCCTTTTTACTATCGTACCAAAATTTATATTACATATTTTCCATACGCAAATGGATTTTTGTCATGGATGGATTCTCTAATAGCCGGACGTACTAAGAGAGAATCTGAAGGTATGCTGTCTTATGTAACAAAACAGACGATGGTTAATTAACCCAAAGTCCCGCCGCAAATGTAGTTGTGCTTTCTCCATCACCATTATAAAACGCCATGTGATTACCGCCTATGGCGTAATAGTATCCGGATGGCACAATGACTTCCAGAACTTTCCAGAAATAACTTCCATTTTGTTTTTTAAACGACCAATCTCGATAATTCTCATAACGTTCCCCATCCTTACTGCGATACAAATAAAGATCTACTACTAACGTATCACAAACTCTATGAGCCGCAGTCTCACCAGAGATCCGTATTTTCATAGAATCGAGTTTGGTTAAGGTTACAGCACCATAATTCAGATAATTTCCCCTTGACAAAATAGTACTTTTGTCTGAAATTTCCGTAACATCATCATATATAGACCTTTCAACAGGTGCTCCATATACTAATGAACTTGGAGAAAATATTGTAACCATCATTATCGCCGCCATGAAAAACAAAACGAACTTTTTGTAAGGTCTATCTTTCATTCAATACCTCATACTGTCATACTTACACCACATAATATATACGTTAATAAATCAAAAATGTAACGTTTTAATAAGCTATGCTCTTTAAAATCTTTATAAACTCACTTTCCTCAATTTTTCCACTTAGCTGATAATACCCTTCTTTATATGTCCATTGTGCGGCTAGGGTAGCCATTTCATCCTCAGGCTCTTTTATTTCCATTACAGACATATCTACTGTTCCCTCCATAAGACTTAATTCCTCTATTACTTTCCCCTGAAAATCTATTCCTGCTATGTCTGCTTTATTTCTATTAAATGCCCGCAAATTAACAAGACTATCTGCACATTGATATTCAATAACTGCAATAGCACTCCCATGTTGAATATTGTATATGTTATTTGTATATGACTCTAACATATATCGAAAATATGGGATTGGAATGCCCAATTCTTCCTCAATTTCCTGTACTTCTTGTTTTTCGTCCTGCCATTTCTTTGTAATATTCTGAACGACATCATTCCCCTCATTCAGAACCACTTCATCCCCAACCAAATACTGTATCTTATACATTAAATAAGATCTGTTTGCCTCACTGGTCATACTCGCCAGAAAAACACCTATAATGGTCACGAAAAAAAGAGCTGCCCATTTTCTAACCTGATATCTGCTTATCCCCACCTTCTTCTGCTGTGCTCCAGGTTCTCTTTTCTGTTCTTCTTTTTGTTCTTCTCTCTCCTTAATCCCCGCCTGTATGCGCCGGAACAATTCCTCACTATTCACCCGATTGGGGTCAAAAGAGCCGTCCTTGCTGAGGCTGTCTTCTATTTCCTGAGTCTCCCGGTCATATTCTTTTTTTATCCACTCATTCAATTTATCAAATTTAGTTTTTTTTCCCATTTAAGCTCCATCTCATCTTGACAATTTTTCTAAAGGGGTTCATTATGATTAGAGCGCGTTTGAAACACGTTCTAGAACATCAAAAGAACGAAATCTTTTGATCAATCCGTCATATAATTTATGAAAGTGTGTTTGAACATTCATTCACACTGCCTGCGCCCCCTCTTTGTGGACAAACGCAGACGCTCCTTTAGATATCTGCTCTGCTATTTTGACCAAACTGCGCAAATTCTTCGTAATATATGACAGCTTATTGCCTCAATTCTGACATAATGTCTGGCACTTTACTTCACACTCCAGAGTGTGCTTGAAAGTTTTAATATGCAGGCTGCCCGCCTGTTAGCGCGTGTTTTAAAAATCATCTACGCCGCCATGCGGTTGACATAAAGTATTTTTAAACACGTTCCAGGAATAAGATTCAGGAGGAAAATTATCTATGAAACATATTGTTCTAACTGGCGGCGGTACAGCCGGCCATGTGACCCCCAATATAGCCCTGATTCCACGGTTATCAGATTTAGGCTATCAAATTTCCTATATTGGCTCATTGGACGGAATTGAAAAAAAATTAATCGAAGAACTCAACATTCCATATTATGGTATCGAATCCGGCAAATTAAGGCGCTATTTTGATTGGAAGAATTTTTCCGATCCTTTCCGCGTGCTCAAAGGATATGTCCAAGCCCGTAAATTGCTGAAAAAGTTAAAGCCCGATCTCGTCTTCTCAAAAGGCGGATTTGTAACTGTTCCTGTGGTGATTGCCGCAAAACATCAGCACATCCCCGCCATTATACACGAATCCGATATGACGCCTGGACTGGCAAATAAGCTGGCCATTCCTTCTGCTGTTAAGGTATGCTGCAACTTTCCCGAAACAGTGGAACATCTGCCTGCTGAAAAAGCAGTACTCACAGGCAGCCCTATCCGTCAGGAGCTGTTACGGGGAAATGCAGAAAAAGCAATGACATTTTGCGGATTTTCCACCCGTAAGCCTGTAATTCTGGTCATGGGCGGAAGTCTGGGAGCCGCCTCTGTTAATGAAAATATCCGCAGGATACTCCCCAGCCTGCTGCCCGACTTTCACGTCATCCACCTGTGCGGAAAAGACAAATTAGATGCTTCATTAAAACAAACAGAAGGCTATGTTCAATTCGAATACATAAAGGATGAACTGGCCGACCTTTTTGCCATTTCCGACTTAATTATATCCCGTGCCGGTGCTAACGCAATCTGCGAAATTCTTGCTTTGCAAAAACCGAATCTGCTGATTCCCCTGCCAGCCAGGGCCAGCCGGGGCGACCAGATTCTCAATGCCCGTTCTTTTGAACGGCAGAAGTTCAGCATCGTACTGGAAGAAGATAATATCACCGAGAAAACACTATTATCCGCTATACGAAAACTGCACTCCCATCGGGACACTTATATTGATTCCATGAAGCAAAGTAATCTCATGGATTCTATCACACGCATCACCAATTTGTTTGAGGAAATCACATCTTCTCATAAGGAGCTGTAGAAAAATAACTGATACAGATTACCCAGGATATTTCTTCGAGTGTACAGGTCAAAAAACGCAGGAAATGCTGGCATCGCAAGGCTTTTCACCTGTGCAATCGGAGAAATAGACAAGTCAGGATAGAATATGTCAGTTATTTTCCCGCTGCTCCTTACTGATCCTTCTTAAGCCCCCCCTATTTCAAAGCAGACAACAGTTCCTCCCGCATGGCATCTGACAGCTTTCCTGGTTTCCATCCCAATTTCACACTGTCATTTTTATATCTAGGTATAATATGCATATGAAAATGAAAAACCGTCTGACCTGCAGTCTCCCCGTTATTCTGCACCAGATTTAACCCGTCACACTCCAGTGCCTTTTCTATTTTAGATGCCATATTCTTAGCCAGAACCAAAGCCTTAGACGCTGTTTCATCCGGCAGATCGTAAAGATTTTCCGCATGTTTTTTAGGTAATATCAACGTATGTCCTTTACTGGCCGGATTCACATCCAGAATCACACGAAAGTCATTGTCTTCATACAAGGTTGTTGACGGAATTTCTCCATTTGCAATTTTACAAAAAATACACTCCATAACTGGTCACCTCCATTTTTTATTATTATAACACCTGTCTTTACAATAGTGCAACTGTTAATATCGTTTTCCATATGGCAGACTCATACCCTGAATCAGCAGAACAATCATGGCTCCAAACATGTCGATTGCGATATATTCATATAAATATTAGTCGATAAATTATCATTGCCATAATACCAGCAAAATGATACTATAAAAGAATAAAAATATTCACAACTTCTGCACATACTGAAACATATCTTATACACATATAACCAACCATAGAAAGCACAGGTTACCCCATGTCAGAGACGAAAACAATAGAACAAATAAAACAAGACTATCAATTTACACTTTCTAAAATTTCCCATGAAATCAGAAATCCCGTCACTTTGATCAACAGCTATCTGCAGTTCATTGAGCGGGCACATCCAGAAGCAGAAGATTTTGAATATTGGGCGGATATCCAGGATCAGATGGATTTTTTAAAGAATTTACTGGATGAATTATCCCTTTACAACAATTCCTGGCAGCTTCACCAAAAGCCTGTTCACATTTTTTCTTACCTGGAAAAACTCATGCAGGAATTAAAGCCCACTTATCAGTACCTGGGCATCCGCTTAATTTACGAGAATCATATTCCGGAAACAGATATTGTACTGTCACTGGATACTATAAAAATTCAGCAGGCACTGCTCAATCTGATACGCAATGCCAGCGAATCTGTGGACAAAGACGGTGTCATACATATCATTACCGAAAAAGAACCTGGCGCATTCCTGATTTTGATCCGTGATAACGGATGCGGTATTGAGCCAGAATACCAGTCTACCATTTTTGACCCCTTTATCACCTACAAAGAAAACGGAACGGGGCTGGGCCTTACCATCGTAAAACAAATTATACAGGCCCATGGGGGAAGTATTGATTTTTCATCCCAGCCGGGAGTGGAAACAACTTTCATTTTGTCTTTTCCATACCCTTAATACATCTTTAATACATTTAAGATGCATCCAAAACACACCCGGGCCTGTGCTTTCGATGGTATAAAACCAATGCCAGAACAAAGCCGCTCAGGAAACCGCCCACATGAGCCGCATTGTCAATCCCCTGACTTGCAAATCCGTAATATAAAGATAATGCGGCCATAAAAACCATCTGACGTATGGCCAGCCCTTCCAACTGGCCCCGATTCAGAATCAGGACATAAATCATCGCCCCAATTACGGCAAATACGGCGCCGGAAGCGCCCACCGAAACATATGCTGTCCCATTTCGAATATCCATATAGTAAGACAGTACGCTTCCGGCCCCTCCGCCGGCAAAATAAATTACCGCAAATCTGAGTTTTCCCACCTCATGCTCCAGACGCCCTCCCACAAAATACAGGGCCAGCATATTATTGACCAAATGCTCCATGCCAAAATGAAGAAACATACAAGAGATTAAACGATAGTATTCCTGTTCTTCTGTAATCAGCGGCGCATAGGCTGCCCCCCAGGATATCATATGCTCCAGGTCCGAACTACCGCCTGTGAACTCTACGATCAGGAAAACGATACTATTTAAAGCTATGATTGCTGTACTTACAGAAACTCTTTTCTCCATTGTCCAACCTGCCTTCAAGACACTGATATGCGAATAACATTGACTTTGATCATTAAATCACAACTTGAAACGAATGTAAAGAACTAACATACCATTTAGCGGTTTTTCACAAAACGGTAACATACATCTGCAAAAACCACCTGATCTTCAGACTGGAGCGGATATTCCTCTTCCTTTTCCAATTTTTTCCCATTGATAAATGTCCCATTTTTAGAATTAAGGTCACTAATCCAGTATTCATTGTCCTTTTTACAGATTTTGGCATGTACACGGCTGACAGAAACCCTGTTCAGCAATACATCGGATACGCCATCTACTTTTCCTATTATAAGCATTTCGCGATTGAGAACAATCGGAGGAGCCTGCCCCGGTTCTTCGCACACAAGCACCGGATATTCATATTCCGGATTTCTATACAAGACCACTGTTTCCTCTCCAGCTGCATCTTCATCCACCTCTTTATGCAAAAAATCCGGAAACTCCACTCTTTCCCGCGGCTCATCTATTGTATTTTCAGCTGTTTCTTTATCCACATGTTCATTTACCATATCTTTCTTTCTGCCGCTCAAAAAGATAACTCCCATACCTAACACCAGACAAAAAAGTACCGCCAGCATCATAGGCACAGTCAGCCATGAAAAGTACCCCAGACTTTTTAAACCCGCAAAACCACCAAACAAGAACAGCCCTGTGAAAATCATAATCAAGTCTTTTACCCACATGTTTTTCTGTGAATCCTCTTTTCTTTCCCCGCCCTTCTTTTCTTCTTCGTATTCCATTGCCGCCCAATCATCCTCAGCCTCCTGCCTTGGAATAGATTCACCTGTGGGTGTCTCCGGACCGTTTCTCTGCTTTTCGGATTGATGCAGAAGCTCCCGCACATTTTCCATCTGAAATCCATCTTCCACCATCAGGCGGTAGATTCCGTAACCCAGCATTACCCCCTGAGAATCCTGATGTTCCATACGCGGCAGAAGATACTCTGTAAAACAGCGCAGCTGTTCCTGAACAGGCTTTTCATACCCTGGAAGATAGCACAAAGACATGTCCCCTTCTTTTTTATCCACATATACATACTCCGCTTCCAGAAGCAATTGGTCTAAGTTCAGCAAATACACTTCCATCTGTTCAAATATTTTCAGAAACCGCTGATAAATCTCTTTTAATTCCACATAGGTGAGTTTTCCATATGCATCCGCCAGGCACTGCCGGTTTGTAATATCATAGTACAGCAGAATATCTCCATCCGCTTTTTGCATTCTGCAGGGAAGCAGTCCTGGAATTACATTTCCTAACACCATCCGAACCGGATACGCCTTTGTATCTATCTCTCCATCCAGCCGTATGACCATAAAAGTATGGTTCACATCCCGCTTATAGCTCACCTCCATTACGAACCGCCTCCTAACTGCCTGCCAGTTTCCCGAAGAATTTTTGCTTTTCGTATAAAAGGAACCGGGCGGCACAGCTTTCTGCTGCCCTCAATATGAAACTCCCACCTCAGTCCTTTGTATGTATCATGTCTGCCTTCTATCATTACTTTCAATGTTTCTCCATCTTTTACAACGTCTGTCTGGATATCCCCGGAACCATACAGCGACTGCTGCAGGAGAATCCGCAGTTTCTCCCTGGCCTGTTCTTCTACATCTCCATATGTACAGACAGCATCCCAGCTTCCAGTGACCGCCGATTCATAAGCAGCAGCGGTCAGCCATGCCCGGTTGTGTACAAACAGACACACGGACACAGTCCCCATCCACACAAGCAGTATAAGCGGCATACACAGCGCCGTTTCAACTGTCAGACTTCCTCTGCTCCATCTCCCTTTCGCCCCAGCATTGTGCATTTTCTATCCCTCCACAGTCTGTATCAGGCAGAGCACCACGTACGCTGCCAGCATAAATGGCACAAAGGGGAAACTTGCCTTTCTCCCCTTCTTTTTCACAAACATCAGAAATCCCGCCCATACTGCCGCCATCAAAAGAGACAGAGCTATGAATTCCAATGTTTTCCAAATTCCCATATAGATGCCGGAAATCATGACAGCCAGACCATCTCCCAGCCCCAGTGCGCCCCCGCTGATTTTTCCCACACACATCAGCAGTATGCCTGGCAGCGCCCCCAGCAGTAAAACCTCCAAATGATCCCTGTGCAAAAAAATATATAAAATTCCCAGAATCCCATAAACCACAACAGCACTTAAATAAACCTGCTTTTTCCTGATATCCTGAAAACTATTCACACTCAAAAAACTCAATACACATATCTGCTCCATCACTGATCCTCCTCACTGATTCCGCCCGCACCTGGAGCACAGAGACCGCCCATTCGTCTCCGACACCAAAACCATGCGGACTGTCCTCTTCAGACGGCTGCACCGAACCCGATTGTGATACCGGGTGCCCTGTCCGGTAATATATATAATATCTGCTGGAGCCGTTCCTTTTGCGCATGACCCGCAAGGGGTATATCTGGCTCCCTGTTGATTTCTCAAATGCTCTGCTTCTCTGCCTGAAGCCTGAGAAATAGACAAATCCAGATAACTGCACCGGGGATTATCATGATAAACATTTCCAGAAGCTGCCATATAAACCATCTCCTCTTCATGTTCCAGTGCTGCTCTGTCATCCATTCCCGTCCAGCTGTGCACCCTGCCCCTATTTGTGATCACCATAGGCAAAAGCGGCACAATGGAGACTGGCAGGCGGTAGGTATAAATCTCCGGTATTTCAATTACAGGAACTCTTTCTCCTGCCACATACGCATATACCCCCATTTCCATGGCCTTTTCACACAGGCGGCTGATTTTTTCTGTCTGCACTCTCATCACATCCATAAAGCCAATCAAAGTAAGGGTACCCATCAGAAACAACGGCAGAACAAAAGCCAATTCCACAGTCAGAACACCTTTTCGCAAGGTGCCAAAAAATGCTTTTTGCCAAGGGTCTGCTCTGGTATTCGGGGATTGCAGAACAGACATTATTCGAAGAGAGTATTTACGCAAAAACTTTTTATTCGGGATATTCAATAATTCTTTTCTCTGTTTTTTGGCAAAAAGCATGTTTTGACACCTCCCTGACACATTATAAATTATACCCATACTGATGCAGAACGGTATATGTTCTTGTCTGATTCACACGCACATCTATCTCCACCTCCATGGCATCCAGACAACAGTCCATGCGGAAATTTTCTCTTCCCGGCTGATTGCGGATATCCGCTTCAATCATATCCATACTCCCCATAATCTTACTGTCTGTTGATTCCAAAAAGAGTAATGCCCGCAGATAATCCTCATAGTTAAGCCCCCGTTCATCCCCGCCTGAGCGCTGTACAGTCAGTTCGTTCAGCAAATTTGGAAGATTTTCCAAAGATAAATTCCAATTCTGTACGTTTTTCAACAAAGGCACCCTGCTCCCGTCAAACAATGCCTTTACGTCCAAAACACTTTCCGCAAATGACCAGCACAGCAGAATCACCATCTCAATCACCCCTGCTGCGGGAGGTACCAGAAATCCGCTGGCAATGGCCGCTGCCAGAGCTGCACTCTGTGATCTTTTTCCTGGATCTGTATATAAATGGGCAAAGTTTACCCCCTCCCTGATAAGCAGCAGCCGATTGGCTGTCTTTTTCAGATTCTCTTTATCACTTCCAGACTGTCCAATTATATACTCCGCCTGATACTTTAGACCGCTGCCCCTGGAGGGATGTGCATATGTTCCACATTTCTGCATAATATATTCCTGAAATAATGCCTGGTCTGCCGCTGAATTCTGCAAAACATCTCCAGCCAGCACTCCCATCCCTCTCTCCAGCTCCCTATGGGAGACCAGATCACTGGTTTCTATTTCCCGTTCTGACAAAGCCTCTGGATCTGAAACTACCAATTCCAGAATCCCCATTTTCTGTATTTCCCGAATGGTATCAATGGGATTTTCCACCACAACCTCCGGTACGTCTGCCGCCCCGCCGTCTGGCAGCTGTTCTTCTGCCTGAGCACTCTCATTTCCCGCCCGAGCCATTTCATCGTCATAATCCGCCATAGAATTACCGTCCTCAGCCTGTCTCCTCATTTCCTGCTGTTCCTCAACCTCCCCTGTGTTCTCCTTAATTTTATCCAAGAGAAGCTGCACTCCCTGGATTCCAAGGGTATCTCTCATATAACTGACCACCTGGCCATAAAAGGGCTGCCCGTGATCATCTGTTGCCAGGCCAAAACTGGTAATGCCGCCGGAACAAATAGATAAATCCAGATAGTTCTGTTCCAGAATAGGGTCCATGTAATCCTCTACAGTACGGTAAACCTGACTCATCCGAAGTTCACCGGTGCCATACGATGCATCCACATAGAACAAATCATAGTGTTCCAGCAGATATTTATCATATTGGGCGAACAGAGAATACATCCCCACATCTGCACTATTTGCAATCTGCGTCCTGGCACACATCATTTTCACAGATTCTATGCTGGTACAAATCAGAACAATAACTATAGATAAGACCAAAGCGAAAAATACAGTTATACTTCCCCTTCTCACCAGAGAGCACACCTCCTTTTGTCTTGTGGAGATAAGATAATTAACAGTTACTTTTTTAAATTTCGTTGCTTTGCGTGGTAATTTTTTCGAGAATATCTTTCACCAGTTTGACTAACTGGTCTTTGAAGATAACTACCAGTCCGATTAGAACCACCAGAATCAGAATGATCTCAACCACACCGATGGCGTCCTCCTCAATGAAAAATGCGCAAAGCTCATCCATAGGCCTTCACCTCCTTTCCACGGATATTTCCAAACACCGTTCCTTATGTCTGATAAAAAGATATACATGCCGGAACAATAAGAATTATCAAAACAATCACCAGCTGCAGCACCATGGGAATCAGCAGTTTCGCGGCAGCGGTCTCTCCCTGCACGCGGGCATACCGTTTTCTCTCTTCAAAAGCCTCTGTGGATTCCCTCTCCAGCACTTCCAACAGCCTGCGGTTTCCCCTTCTGAGATTTTGGGACAAAAGTGCCGCCAAAGTCCGATATTTTGGATGCCCGCACCTGGTTCCAAAATTTTCATACGCCTGCTCCTCCATGACACCGCTTTCCATTTCATAATAAGATTTCAGCAATTCTTCATACGCAAAGCGGATGCTTCTGCCTCGTTTTCGTTTATAATCCAGCGCAATTTTTCCCAGCGCCCTTCGCACCGTCATTCCGGCCTCTACCAGCAGGGACAGCCGTGTGATCAGATTAGGATAGTCCAAAAGCATTTGTCTGTATCGTTCCCGCCGCATCTTTTCTTTATTTTTCTGTTTTTGAATAGGAATACAGCATGCCCCTGCCACACAAAGGGCCGCAATTATATTTCCAGAGGTATCCCAGGGCCGGCTCCAGACAATCCGCTCTCCTTCCAGAGATTGCGGCAGATAGTATTTCTCATCCTCCTGCCTCTTGTCATTGTAATCGTTTACTGCCTGCTGAAGCTGCTCGTTCAGCCCCGGAGCCTCTGTCTCCGGTTCCTGCTCATCATCCTTTGTTTTTTCACCAGTCTGCTCCGGTATCCGAACATAGACAGACGCCTGTTCTCCTCCCACCCGGGCCTGCATTTTCTCCTCATAACTGCCCTCTCCTGCTGCATTTTTTTCAAAATACATACCCTCCTCCCATTGACAATCCTCATTCTGCACATAGGTCAAATATGCTCCCAGACTATTTCCTGCTGCCAAAAGCAGCAGCAACAGCTTCCACTCCCGCCTGGTCAGTATCTCCTGCTTCGGCATCCTGCCGCCAAAAACCAGAACTGCCAGCACAGCCATTGCTGCAAGAACAAACACATGAATCCACATAGTCACACCTCGATATCCACAATCCTGCATCCCATCCAATAAGCCAAAAAATAAATTCCCAGACACAGACTCATGGTAATGGCCCCAAAAATATTCCCATACAAAACCTGTAGAAATCCTGGAGAGGTTACCTGCATATATACAATAATGCCAAACGGCATGGCACTCATGATCACCTGTTCCATTTTCTTCGCCGCCACAGTAGCCTCAATTTCTTTTTTCACCTCAATTTTATCTGTAAGCATCCTGGCTGTCTTCTGTACAATTTGGGATAAATCACCGCCTGAACGTTTGGCAGCTGCAAAGACAGCGGCAAAATTTTCAACATCTTCTAATTTACTCCGCTCCGCCAAATCCAAAAACAGTGTTTCCAATGGCATACTGATGTGCATCTGAGTCTCCATACCGCGGAACTCCCGCACAATGTCAGCACTTTCAGGGTAAAGTTTTTCCAAATCCCGTATACAGCAGATGACTGCGGATTCCATGGAATACCCAGCCTGCAGGGCCGCATTCAGGGAATACAATGCATCCTTAAACTGATAATTCAACTGCTTCTTCCTCTCCCGGATGTAATTCCTCTTTTTCCATTTATAAAACAGAAAAGGAATCGGCACCATAAAAACAAACGCCCAAAAACTTTTATAAAAAAGATAATTGATGCCAATACAGATTCCCGCACACTGTGCCGCATACTCCACCCATTCTTTCCATTGAAACTGATATGTATCATAATTCATTTTCATAGTGTAATCCCTGCCCTTTCCAATTTTTCTTTATTCTGCAGTTTTCCTGTCTGTTGTAATCCACTTTCTTCCCCGTAGCTGAATAAAGGCTGTATCTGAATCTGCCCCTTTTCGATTCCGATGACCTCTGCTGCCTCCAGCAGCTTTCTGCTCTTATCCCTCAATCTTCCCAAATGCACCAGAACATCCACACCGGAGACAATCTGTCTCTGAATGGCCTCCAGTGGAAGTTCCATCCCCATCAGAACCATAGTTTCCAGCCGGCTTCCCATGTCTTTGCAGCTATTCGAATGAATGGTTGACAGACTCCCTTCGTGTCCTGTATTCAAAACTTGAAGAAGATCCACAGCCTCGGCCCCCCTGATTTCACCGATAAGCAGCCTTGATGGTCTCATACGAAGTGCCGCTTTTATCAAATCCCTGATGGTAATTTCCCGGCCGCCCTGACTGTTTGCCGTCTTCGCCTCCAGACGCACCAGATTATCCACCCCCTGGATCTGCAGTTCGGCGTTGTCCTCAATGGTGATCACCCTTTCATCCCGGGGGATATATGCCGAAAGGGCATTCAGAAATGTTGTCTTGCCGCTTCCCGTTCCTCCGCCAATCAGCAGTGAGTAACGGGCCTGCACCAATTTAATCAAAAAATCCGCGCACTCTCTGGTGATGCTTCCTATGGAAATTAACTTTTCCATTGTAATGGGCGTATCAGGGAAACGACGGATTGTGAGAATGGGACCGTCAAGCGCCACCGGGCTGACTACCGCATGAACCCGCGCCCCGTTTTCCAGACGGGCATCCACAACAGGCATAGACTCATTAATTACCCGGTTGCAATTTCCCACAATCTGTTGTATCACATCCTCCAGCTTTTCCCGGGAGGTAAACTTCTTGTCCCACTTCTTCAGACATCCTTCCTGCTCGATAAAAATATGATCCGGCCCGTTTACCATAATTTCTGTCACTGTATTATCCTCAATCAGTTCCTGTAAAACATCCAGCCTGCGGATGGAATAAAACAATTCCTGCCTGAGCATCACTTTTTCTTTCAGTGCCATATACTGCAGTTTTTGGTTTCCCAGAATCATCTGATCAATCGACTCCAGAATTTCACTGTCTTCCAGCTCCCTGGATGTATCCAATTCCTCCATCAGCCTCTGGCGTAACTCATCAAACACCTCCCGGTTCATTCCTGCTCTCCCCTGACCACAGACCGTACATAATCTCCCAGCTGGCTCCAGACCAGCTGTTCCACATAGTCTGCCCCATCCCCATAACTGCTGTGGAAAGGCGGTCTTACTTTTTGGATCTTATCCAGCAGTTCCTGCTGTTTCCACATAGCCAATAATCTCTCGAATTGTTGGATTTTCCCCTGGGAAATCACATCATCCAATACAGGCATATATACTTTTTTGCAGCGCTCCAGCAGCCGATACCACTCATCCACTCCCTGCCCCATATCTAGTATAATCACGTCATAGACCGTATGCCCCGCCAATTCCTGAAAAAGCTGATCCCAATCATCAAACGTAGTTTCCCAGATATCCAGGGGTGTGGCCACAGGTGCCAGAAAGTCCAGGTTATTCACCGTTTCTACCATTGAAGATAATTGATAAACCACATGACGGTTTTCCTGACGGATATAATACAGAAGATTACTTAAAGTATGTTCGAATCTTCGGTGAAATAGCGCCTCAAACCCTGCAAATTCCTCCATATTGATATAGAGAACAGCCTGATCCCGCGCCAGAATCTGTCCCAGTGTCAACGCAAAAGAAGTTTTCAGCACTCTGCCCAAAGGAGAATATACACCCACAAACTCTATCTGCCTCCCAGACTCAGCATGTCCGCCGGCCTCCAGCACATCAGCGCCGTAACATTCCATCACTTCCTGTATCACCCTGTCAGAAGACTGATACTTATAAACACTGGGATACTGATCCAGCTGCGGATCGTGCACCCCCTCAGACAAGATCACGATATTCTCCGCCACAGACAGCTCTTTGACCCGTTCACACATAGCCTTATCAGATATCAGCAAAATATCAATTTTCTCCCGCACCCCAAGCTCCAGCAGTGAATCTACATTGGTAAATGCCTGAATTTCAAAGGGCATACTCCGCTTCTGATTGATATATTCCATGAAATTGTAAGCATATAGTTTTTCCACATCACAAATAGCTAAAATACTTTTTTTCAACAAACGCCTCCTATATATAGAAACAACGCCAGTAAAATAGGCAGGGTAAAATGAAAATTTTCCGCCTGTCTGCCTGTTTGATAATATGGCCTGCGTTTCTGATCTTTTAAATACATTCTGAAATAATTGACAAAATATCGGAAACGGAACACGATCGTTCCGCTGGCGATAAGCAATCCTAAAGACAGGATTCCTCCAAAGAAAAAAGATAAGACTATCAGATAAATTACTGCACGGTATCCCAGCAGTCCTCCCAGTACAGACAATAATTTGATATCTCCCGGGCCCAGCATTCGAAAATAAAACAGAAAAAATAACCATAAAACAGGGGTCCCGGCGCCGGAAAAGAACTGCACTGCTCCCGCTTGTCCATAAAACAGAATCTGAACACTGCATCCCCAGATCCACCCGCTTAAAATCCATATATTGGCTATCTTCTGCCTGCGCAGATCCATTGCAAAAGCTACTGTGGCAAGCACAGCAGCAGACACTGCCTGTACACCATACATATCCCACCCCTCTCACACCTGCTGCCTGATTTATCGCAGCATTTTCTAAAAACAAACGGAAATCTTCAGCCGATATGGCTCTGATTGAAACGGTACATCGTTTCAAGTAATGATGATAGGACTATTATATATCTAAATTTTACATTTGTCTATATATAAAAAATTAAAAACATAAAAAAATTATGAACTCTGGAATTTTCTTTTATTTATGGTATGATAATAACTATGATAATTGATATCGTAAATTTATTTATCGCAGGAGAATCAAATGAAATCTAAAAAAAGCCGAACTTTTATACTCATTTTACTATGCAGCCTTTTTCTCACCGCATGCACTGCCCCTGTCCTGGATAGTGTCCAAAACAGCCCGGTAACAGTTCATACGGAAGTTACCCCAGAGGAAATACCTGAATTTTCCGGAGAGCCTTATGTGGAACTGAATGGAAATGAACCGGAGTTTTCAGAGGATGAGTTGACAGAGCATTCTTTCGAAACTTACAGTGAACTGGACAGCCTGGGACGGTGCGGCACTGCTTTTGCCAGTGTGGGAACAGATCTGATGCCCACTGGAAAACGGGAGAGCATTGGACATATCAAGCCCACTGGCTGGCATACCGTTACATATGACCAGGTAGACGGAGACTATCTGTATAACCGATGCCACCTGATCGGGTATCAATTGTCCGGGGAAAATGCCAATGAGGAAAATCTGATCACCGGCACACGCTATATGAACGTGGACGGAATGCTTCCTTTTGAAAATATGGTGGCAGATTATGTTACGGAAACAAATAACCACGTGTTGTACCGTGTAACCCCTTATTTTGATGGAGACAACCTGCTGGCAGATGGTGTACAGATGGAAGCTATGTCCGTGGAGGATGATGGGGAAGGCGTTTCTTATAATGTATATGTCTACAACGCCCAGCCAGGAATCCACATCGACTATGCCACTGGAGACAGCGCTTTTTCAGATACTCCCTTAGAATCTGCAACAGCGGAACAATTCCCCATACGCGGGAACTCCCACTCCATGATTTACCACTGCCCCGGACAGGCTTCTTATGAGGAAATGGAAAATTCCAAATACCTGGTGGTTTTCCAGACAGAACAAGATGCCGCTGAAGCCGGCTATCGGAAGGCAAAACGTTGAAATACTCCTCTGTGCTGACATGGGGTGCACAATAATATGGAAAGGAGATTCTCATGACAAACTATGTAACATTTACCAGTGATAAAAGAAAATTAGCAGCATTGATTTTATGCATATTAGGCGGCCCCTTGGGTCTACATCGATATTATGTCGGAAAAATAGGAACCGGCATACTTTACACACTTACTGGCGGTCTATGCGGAATTGGATGGATAATAGATATTTTCAGAATTTTATTGGGAAGTTTCCGCGACAATACAGGCGCACCTTTACGCCGTTAATATTAATCTTATAAATTCAAAGAAACGAGGGAAGTAAGCTATCAAAAAGTGCCCAATATTCATTTCATTATTTTCTTGTGGTGCCAATAGTTTTTATGAGTTTCTCATAATTCTTGTTGACTTGGCAAAATTCTTATGATATTCTGTTTCTTAACAGGAGGCAGACAAATAAATATGAATATCGGAAAGACGTTAAAAGAGTCTAGAATTTCTGCTAAAATCAGCGTCAAAGAAATATCAGATATATTGGTAAATAAAGGATTCAAAGCATCCGAATCAACGATTTATAGTTGGGAGAATGAAAATAGCCAGCCTACCCCAGGGGCATTTTTAGCAATGTGCCGAGCATACGGAATTAAAAATGTACTTACTACATTTGGGTATGATGGGTACAAAGAAGATGGAAGCATTCAACTTAATATGAAAGAAACCATTGCGATAGAAAAATACCGTTTTGTATCTGAACACTCCCCAGACGGAACAAAAATAATTGACTCTGTACTAGATAGGGAGTATTCCATAGCGGAACAGATTTCTGAGCAAGAAAAATACATGCAAAACCAACAGGAACGCATCCATGAGCTAGAAACAGAAAACCAGGAAATTTCTGAAAAAATCACGCTCATGCGCATATACACTTATTTCGGGAGGATTGCCTGCGCCGAGGAAAGTTTTGATTTCAGTGAAATACCAGACGAGACTATCGAAGCGCCATATATGGAAGGGGCTGATTTCATCATCGGCGTGAACGGGGACAGTATGGAGCCCGACTACCACGACGGGGATAGGTTGTATGTTAAGAAGACGGACCGTATGACCTATGGGGACGTAGGGATTTTTACCATTAACAATGAGTGTTTTTTAAAAGAGTACGGAAAAGACGGTCTGATTTCCCGCAATAAAGACTATAACAATATGGCAGGGACAGAAGACGTGCAGCTGATCGGGAAAGTCATTGGGAAGGTGTAAGAAGATTAAAAGGAAAAAATAGGATATGAGCTATAAATAATCACCTGTTCCTGAGGCTGCGATGAAGGCCTTCGGCTCCATATTGACAACGACGATGATGAATTTTACTGCTGCCAGACATACCTGAGTGCAAACTGGTATAAAGAACAAAAAGGATTTAAACATCAAAGTAAACGACTTGTTATAGATTGATCTAATCTTTTTTAATTTCCGGTTACTACTTAGGGAGGATAGATATTGGATATACGATACTCAAAACAGGCAGAAAAATTTTAAAAAAGACAGGATGTCGTTACCAGGAAACGTATTCGCAATGCCATACAAGAGCTTCCCTCTGGTGATGTGAAAAAACTTCAAGGCAGGAACGGATACCGTCTTCGGGTTGGAGATTACAGGGTTATTTTCGACAATGTTGGAAACGTAGTTTATGTGGAACGGATACACAACCGCGGACAGGTATATTAGGAGGAATCAAAATGACAGCTATAAAAGAACGGATCATAGGGGCCGTAACGGTCATGAGTGACAGCGATGCAGAGCATTTCTGGGAAATCATCAAGAGTAAGCTCAGAACTTCCTGGGATGATATTGAGGAAGTCGAGCCGGATGAAACTGACCTCCAGATGCTCAAAGCGATAGAAGAAGACCCTGAATGCCATCAGTTTACAAGAGAAAACGATATCAACTGGGATGAATAAAAGAATAAGATTATACATGCTGTAAAAGCGGAGAAATGGAAAAAAGCAGGACAACATATTTTACACAGCTCAAAGACTGCGATGTGATCATCAAAAATGTGCCTTGCTTAAAGTGCGGACAATGCGGCGATATAGTTTTCAGGGCCTCAGTAGTTGAAAAAAATTGACGATATTTTAGATGATTTAGAAAAAATCATCAGTAAAATCTTACTCGAAAGCCGCATAATATTCAATCTGTTCCGTAATGGAATTTCTAGTATAACGAATATTAAGTTTTGGATAGTTTGACGCAGAATATTTTTCTGAGAGTGCTGCTTCACA
>CAJURF010000008.1 GCA_910588825.1 uncultured Lachnospiraceae bacterium | reverse complement strand
GATTTAGGGTATCTCTACGAAAACATGGCCGCACAAATGCTGAAAGCGTCGGGAAATGAATTGTACTATTATACATTTCCCAAAGAGACATCAAATCATAATTATGAAGTGGATTTTCTATTGGCAAGAAATAATAAAATCTGTCCGCTGGAAATAAAGTCTTCCGGTTATCGGACACATGCTTCGCTGGACGCGTTTTATCATAAGTTTTCTGCGCGGGTTTTGAGGAGATATCTGATTTACACAAAGGATATTAGAAAAGACAGGGATATATTCTGTATACCCATTTATATGACGATGTTTTTGTAGGAGCGGTTTATTCTGGTCTGGCAGGAATACCCACACTGAATCATGGGTATTGCCTGCCATGGGCAGAGTATTATGCCAATTCCTCGATTATGCTTTTGTGCACCTTGTCCTTTTTGTGGTAAGTAATTCCCACTGCAAGGATTTTCCCAGTATATGCTTCCTTTTCTCCAAGCCTTTTTCGGAATTTGAGAGCATATTTTCGATCTTTAATCTGCTGGATGGCTTCTTCAGATGGTATACCTAACCCAGAGACGGCTCTTTTGCTGAAAAGATTTCTTCTTTGGTGTGATACCCGTCATACCAGGTCCGCAGTTCTTCTCTTGTGATTCTTGGGTTTTCTGCCAGTTCCAGATATTTTTCATACAGACAGTCTGTCTCTTCCACGGTAAATCCAAAATATTCACAGTATTTTTCTTCAGATGCCATAGTATATTCTAAAAACATATTCAGTTCTGAACCGCTGGAGTATTTTTCAATGGGAAGGATTCCGGTCATATAGACCATCTCCACATAAGGCTGGTCTTTCAGCAAAGTACTCAGAAAGCTAATGTATGCACTTTTGTCCCGTTGTATTTCCTTGGCCCACAATAGGAATCAGCTCTTTCAGCAGCAGAGTTTTATCCACAAAATACGCGGAATTTACAATCTCCTGATAGTTGCTCCGTGCCTTTTTACTGTTCAGATAAAATCCCACGATAGGATTTCCCCTTTCTTTATTTTTTGAATCAGACCATAATGACCCGAAAGAGCCCGCTGATATTATGATCGCCGTCTGTATTTACGGAAACCAAAATGAAGCATACCTAACATACATCCGGTGAAAATCCATGTCAGCGGGGAAGCAGGAAGTTGTGTTCTGGAGATCTGTCCGGATTTTTTCAGGGCAGGTGATGGTGTGGGTGTACTGGTGTCTCTGACAGATGCCTGGGCAGTCTTTTGTATGGATGCTTTCTCCGGCGCTTTTTCTACCCGGTTGTTCTTCTTGTGAATGGGACGGGCCGGCTCCTGTTTCTTTTTACGGACAGCGGCATCATCCGGCTGCTCCATCTGCGCAGCGAAAGAGTCTGTGTCTATGCCAGCAGACGTTTCCGGAGTATTTGGCATATGGTCTGTCCCGGCGGCCAGTGAAGAGGCCGGATGGGAATTGCCGTTCTCCTCCTGGGAAACATTTTTGTTTGTTTCATGGGCACTTTCGGATGAAATCGTTTCAAGAGAGGAATCTTCTGGGATAGTGGGTTCATGGAGATTTTCTGTATTTTCAATTGGAGGTTTCGGCTTTTCTGTCTCAGTTCCTATTTGAAAAGAAATTACATCAAAGGAAACGGCGTGGATCTGATCGATTGCTTCTGAAGAGGATGTGTTAGAGGATGCTTTTTGTGAAACTTCTGACTGTTCATGTATTTCCGGTTCCATGCTGTTGTTTCCTCCACTTACAGAGGATTTGGCCTGTCTCTGATAGACAGCCATATAGCAGGCACAGTCTGTAACGATTTCGGAAAGCTGCGGCTCCCATCCGGCAAACTGGTAGTTGTATTCCTCATCAGAAAGGCGCTGGGGAATCTTGATATCTTCCAGTTTTTCGCCATATTCACAGACCCTTGAATCCAGAATGCTTCCGTCATAATCCAGAAAATCAACAATATAGCTGACATTTTCAGACTCCTGCCACAAAGGGTCAAAGGCATTCTGGGAAAGTGCCTGGGCGCGTACCGGGAATGCAGCCAGCAGGCATAGAGAGGCTGCTGTCAGAGCGAGACGGGTTTTTCTTTTGTTCTTCATAAGAATTACCTCTTTCTTTTTTGTGTGTTCCCGGAAAGTCCTGATTCGGAAACTCTGAGAGCACTTTTTAAGGGTTTGACAGATAAGTTTATTATACTTGTAAATAGGGGGATTTACAAGGGGAAAACTGGCTGTTTCCATACTCCTGGACTTTTAGTATAATGGAAAGGCAGAAAATGATTTCCAAACTGTATCTCCACATAATCATACCAGGCTTTCCCATTCCTTGTGGTCTTTATTCCAGCTTCATGGTAAAACCTCCTCTCTTTTATAGGGATTGCGAAAAAATAGTTATGTGTTCAATTCTATTATCCCGCATTATCCCATAAAATGGGAGGTTTTTTTGCGAAAAATTTTAAAAAATTATTTAAGCGTCAAAGCTGCTTACAGCAGTATCTTAGTGGAGCCCCATATGGAGTTAGTCAAGTTATTATTACTCATGTTATTAAGGGATAGTTTTCTTTGCGGTATGGGTGGCGTCATTCATAGCGAGAAGGTAGTTACAGTACTGATTCATGCTAATGCCTTCTTTTTTTGCGTGAACGGCAAGAGACCTGTGGAGGCTTTTTGGCATCCTTAGCTTGAACTGTCCGGAGTAGTCTGAAAGGGTCTTTTCCCCACCAGGTTCTGCAATCTCAATGCCGTCTTCAAGAGCAACAGTAAGCCATGCTTTTTTTGCATCCTGTGCGTTCTCCATGAGAGATTCTATGGTTTCTGAACAGGTCAGGCAGCCCGGAAGGTCAGGGAACTTTGCTGTGAAACCGCCTTCCTCAATATCTGGGATGATTTCCATATGGTAGGGAAGTGACATGTAATAATCAAGCGTCTTCATTATTGTCATCCTCACTTTCTATTATATTTTTGACTTCTTCAACATAGGCTTTTTTGATTGGGTCATGCTGAGGAATGGTGATTGTGGTTTTTCCCTTTTTACGGAATGATTTGTGGCTGCTCCCACCTGCAGGACCTTCCATGGAATAGCCATAGCGTTCTAGGACTTTTCGCAGTTCTTCGAAACGTAAATTCTTATCCAATGCCTGTATCCGCTTAAGTAATTTATCAAATTGTGACATAGACACCTCCTGCACCATTCATTATAAGTGGTGTCACAAATGATGTCAAGGACAATAAACGTTGCGGCTTAATAGAAAGCCAGGAAATAAACGTAGGAAATCAAATTAAAGAACAATAAGCGCTGAAAAAAGCATCGACTATAATGGCCGATGCTTTTTTGCTTTATATGGCGCGCCCAGCTAAGGGCTTAAAATTCAGTGGGTGAGAGTCCCACGGTGTAAGGTACAAGCTATACCGCATCAATTTTGTAATGCTTTTCTGGGATATGTCTGATAAGGCGCCCTATGAACTCCATAACAGGAAGAGTCTCTTCAATATAAGCGTCATCTTCGTGGCGGTTGTAATGGAAGGTAACAAAGTCTCCATCATATTTGTCAATCCGGGATGCGACAGTAACGGGACGCCCCAGACAGCGCCCAATGTATTTTATGGCGGTTTTGGGGTCACATTTATCTGGCTTTGCATAGACATAGAAACCGTCTTTGTGTTCCCGGTAACAGCGGGACTTTACCTTTTTAAAAGAAGGACCGGTTTTGGATTCCATTTCATTCAGCAGAGCAGTGCGGAAAGCATTGCGCAGGAAGGTATAGCTGAAGTGATTGATATTGCGCCAGAAACCATTACCGCTGTAACCGCCTTCAGAAATCAGGCAGTGGACATGAGGATTCCATTTCAGATCTCTGCCAAAGGTGTGAAGAACCATGATGAAACCGGGAGTGAAGTTCATGGACTTATTCTGCTTAAAGAACATGCGTAAAAACGCAGTGGCGGTGACGGACATTTATCAGTTTAAAGGACATACTGGTAGTGCGTTCCATGGCATATTTATTCCCGCAGGTGGGGCAGAAACGGCTTTTGCAGCGGAAAGGGACAAACTTGAGTTTTCCGCAGTGGGGACAGCCATACATGGCACCGCCAAAGGAAGGATCGCCGCAGTTTATCATTTTATCGATATTTTCCATCTCAGTTTTTCTGGGATGGAGGGTATATTCAATTTCTTCATAGATTACGCTGTTGTGGTGTCTACTGCTGATCGCCCTGCCAATTGCACTGGTATTTTCCGATGTCAGTGCCTTTCCCATAGGAATCAGTATGATAATTATGATTTGGAGCTTCATCAAAGACGCAAAGCAGTATATTCGGGAGAAGCAGGCAAAGCACAAGCAGGAAGAATTCAAAAATTAGAAGAACATGCATGGAATAACAGTTGCCACATCCAAACGGCGGCACATAGAAATTGACTATGCCATACACGAAGGTAATCTACAAAATGTCCGAGATCAGCCAGAATGCGGAGAGGGTGAAGGAGTATCAGGAACGGAAGGCGGCGGTGGACATCTTGGCCGGTGATTACTCGGAGCAGAATCATCAGAAGGTGCGGTCAAAGCGAGGCACGGCCGGCTGAAGAAAAAGCCCGATTATGACAAAGAAGAAAAAATTCAGGAGCAGCTGGATATAGCTGTGGCACTGTTTGGCGAATCATATGATGACCGGAGTGGTCTAAAGGCACACTGTTCCTGAACGAGGCTGCCAGAAAGATGGGAATGACTAAGGGTATTATTCAACAAAGACAAGCAGGAAAGTCCAGAACCTTTATGAAGCTGGGGCGGATATGAAACAGATCATGCAATCCACAGGCTTAAAGGAAGCGGCTGTGTATTGTCATCTGCCATATAGCAAAGGGTCTACAACCTGTCAGACCCAACCCTGTGCAGATGAAAGCACCTAGCTGTGCGTGGCTGGACCGATATAAAAACATCCATATAAACCATAAAGCTGTTTACCGCCATATGGGTGAAATGGATAGCCACGGGGGAATAAGCATAAATATCGGATATCTATCCGGCACAGCGGATGAAAAGTCTTGGCCAGATCAGGCGGCTTGATATGGGCAAGAAAGCTGCGATTATGACCGAGGAAAAAGGAAACTTTATCTTTTAATTCCCCGCTTTGAAGCTATAAACTGGTTTTAGCACTTGTGTGATTTCAGCTGCATCGCCGATTGCTTCCATAATTTTTTCCATCCCCCTATATGCAAATGGCGCTTCGTCTAAAGTTTCTTTTCCGATACAGGGGCAGTAGATTCCTTTCATTTCGTTTTTAAAATCAGATACCGTGTATTTTTCTTTTACCATGTCACGCCGCAGAATTCTTCCTGAACCATGGGGCGCCGAATAGTTCCAGTCTTCATTTCCTTTGCCGGTTCCAAGGAGAATGCCGTCACGCATATTGACCGGAATGATGACTGGTTCCCCTTTTTTGGCGGAAACCGCCCCTTTGCGAAGGATACCTCCTGCAAAAGATGTTTCTTTCGAGTTCATTTCTATATAATTATGGCTACAGGAAATAGTCTCCTGAACTTTCCACTTCATCCCTTTTATCATTTCATCCAGAATCGCAGCCCGGTTTAGTGCTGCGTATTCCTGTACAATCTGCTGGTCATGAAGGTATGCTTCTTTTAATGCTCCATCCAGCACAGTCAGTTCATAGGGAACCTGGATTCCCTGTTCTTTCAATGCTTTCTGGCCCTGCTGAAGATAGTATTCCGTTACTTCTTTTCCCAGATGGCGGCTTCCGCTGTGTACGGCAGCATACAGACTGCCGCTGCTGTCTTTGTCCAGTTCTATGAAATGGTTTCCCCCGCCCAGTGTACCCAGGCTTCTGGCTGTCCTGTCCTGGTTGAGATGTCTGTGGCAGTACAGCCGGGTTGTGTCAAAATTTTCATAAAAACGGTGGATTTTTTTCCGGATACCAAAACCGGCAGGAATATTTTCTCGAATCACAGTATCCAGCTTTTGAAATTCCACTTTTTTCTGCTTGATTCTTGCCAATGTAATGCCGCAGCCGATATCAATCCCCACAAGATTTGGCAGGATGCTCCCACCCACGGTCATGGTAAGTCCGATGGTTCCCACTTTACCCGGATGAACATCAGGCATCACCCGGATCTTACTTCCTCTGGAGGCAGGGTGGTCACAAATCATCTGGATCTGAGCCAGTGCATAGGCGTCTGGGCCGTCAGCGAATACTTTAGCAGACGCGAAGATTCCATTTACTGTTTTCATTTGTTTCTCCTGTTTGCTTCATCATAGAGGTCCAATAAATACACAGGCCCTTCTTTCCAGACTGCTGTGTCAAACTCAGACAAAGCTTCATACACAGGGGAGTCTGCAAAACAAAACATGGCATTCTCATATGAGATATGTTCCCTGTCAGCAAGATATTGAACCATGTCACGCATGGTAAGGATTGCACAGGCCTCCTTCACTTCATCTGATACAATTTCAGGATTGGTGTTCATAGCGGTCACTCCTTATAAATTTTAATGAGGCAATGGCTCTAAGAGCGGAAACGTATACTTATCATTATACTCAATAGGTAAAGGTTTGAAAAGTCTGAGTTTACCTTTTTTTGAGCTCCGTTTTGTTTATTTTATCTGAACTCGTGACGTTTGAAGGCAGTTTCCTTTTTCAGACGCTTTGACAGGCAAAATTAAGGAAGACTGTTTCATTTCCGCTCCTTTTATGCTAAAATATGATCACTGTGTACCAGAGCGTGTCTGAAGATCTATTCACTCTCTGGAAAAGATTTATAACCAAGAAAAAGGAGGCGGTATCTTTTGATCACCAGAGAAGATGCACTGAATCTGCTGAAAAAATACAACCAGGAACCTTTTCACCTGCAGCATGCGTTTACCGTGGAAGGGGTTATGAGCTGGTACGCCAGGGAACTGGGATATGGAGAGGAAGAGACATATTGGGCCCTGACGGGCCTGCTTCATGATATTGATTTTGAAAAATATCCAGAGGAGCACTGCAAAAAGGCGCCGGAGCTGCTGAGAGAAGGGGGCGTGGATGAAGATATGATCTACTCCATCTGCTGTCACGGATACGGCATCTGTTCGGATTTAAAACCAGAGAAGGAGATGGAAAAAGTGTTATTTGCCGCAGACGAACTCACCGGGCTGATCTGGTCGGCGGCTTTGATGCGTCCGTCTAAAAGCGTGATGGATATGGAAGTGAAAAGCTTGAAGAAAAAGTTCAAAGACAAACGCTTTGCAGCAGGCTGTTCCAGGGATGTGATCCGCCAGGGTGCCGAAATGCTGGGATGGGAGCTGGATGAGCTGTTTGAGAAGACCATTCTGGCCATGAGGGACTGTGAAGAACAGGTAAAACAAGAAATGGCCCGGCTGGGGGCAGATTAGGCAGGAATAGAAGATGACAAAAGAAAAACTGGCAGTAGAAGTCATTGAACGGCTGAAAAAAGAATACCCGGATGCAGACTGCACCCTGGACTATGACCAGGCGTGGAAACTGCTGGTCAGCGTCAGGCTGGCGGCACAGTGCACCGACGCCCGGGTGAACGTGGTGGTGGAAGACCTGTACGCCAAATACCCGGATGTGGACGCTCTGGCCCAGGCAGATGTGGCGGATATCGAAGAAATCGTCCGTCCCTGCGGGCTGGGAAAGAGCAAAGCCAGAGACATCAGCGGCTGCATGAAAATACTGAAAGAAAAATATAATGGAAACGTTCCGAAAGATTTCAAAGCACTGCTGGCTCTGCCGGGGGTGGGGAGAAAAAGCGCAAATCTGATTATGGGAGATGTATTTGGAGAGCCAGCCATTGTGACAGATACCCACTGTATCCGTCTTTCCAACCGCATCGGCCTTGTGGACGGCATCAAAGACCCAAAAAAAGTGGAGATGGCTTTGTGGGAGATCATTCCGCCGAAAGAGGGCAATGATTTGTGCCACCGCCTGGTGAACCATGGCCGGGATGTGTGTACGGCCCGAAGCAGCCCCCATTGCGATAAATGCTGTCTGGAGGATATCTGCGGCAAAAACGGTGTATGAATAGGGACAGAAAGGGAAGATAAAGAGGCGATGAAAGATCAGGAAAAGGGCAGAGTCTGGCTGGTAGGGGCCGGACCAGGAGATATTGGGCTGTTTACCCGAAAAGGAATGGAAGTTTTGTCAAAAGCCCAGGTGGTTGTCTATGACAGTCTGGTGGGTCAGGGAGTGTTATCCCAGATTCCCAAACAGGCACATAAAATTTATGTGGGAAAGCGTGCGGCCAATCATACCATGCCTCAGGAGCAGATCAATCAGGTACTGCTTGAGGAAGCACAGAAAGGTTTCCGGGTGGTGAGATTAAAAGGCGGGGACCCGTTTGTATTTGGCAGAGGGGGAGAAGAACTGGAGCTGCTGGAAAAAAACGGCATTCCCTTTGAGATTGTACCGGGTGTGACCTCTGGGTTTGCTGTGCCCGCCTATAATGGAATTCCAGTAACCCACCGGGATTACTGTTCTTCTGTGCACATTATCACCGGGCACAGGCGGGCAGGGAAAGATTATGATATTGATTTTGAAGCATTGGTGAGAACAAAAGGGACATTAATCTTCTTGATGGGGGTAACCTCTCTGCCGGATATCTGCCGGGGACTGCTGGACGGCGGGATGGACCCTGACACACCTGCCGCCGTGTTACAGCAGGGAACCACTTCCCGCCAAAGACGGGTAGTTTCCACAGTAGCTTCTCTGCCGGAAGAGGCCCAAAAGCACAAGATCAAGGCCCCGTCGGTGATTGTAGTGGGAGAGGTGTGCGCTTTGGCCGGGCAGTTTGCCTGGTATGAGAGTCTGCCACTGGCAGGGTGTAAAGTCCTGGTGACCCGTCCCAGGGAGTTAAGTTCCGTGATGGCGGCGAAACTTCGCAGCCAAGGGGCGGAGGTGCTGGAGCTGCCTGCCATATCCACCCGTCCGGTGGAGGATACAAGTAAAATCGGTGAAATATGTAGCCACATAGAAGATTTCAGCTGGATGGTGTTCACCAGTCCTACAGGGGTAAAAGTGTTTTTCAACCAGCTGCAGGAGCTGTCGGTGGATATCCGGCGCCTGGGGAGAATGTCTGTTGCAGCCCTGGGGGAAGGTACAGCGAAAGAACTGCGGACAAGGGGGATATTCCCGGACCTGATGCCTCAGGTATTTGACGGAGAATCCCTGGGGAGAGCTTTGGCTGAAAAAGCATCTCCTGGGGAAAAGGTCTTTATCCCCAGGGCCAGCATGGGAAATCCCCGCCTGGTGGAGATTCTGGAAGAAGCGGGCCTTGTGGTGGAGGAAGCTGCCACTTACGATACTTTTTATGAAACCCAGGATTTGATTGACCTGGCAGAAGAATTTGAAAAAGATAACATTGATTATGCTGTATTCACCAGTTCTTCTTCTGTGCGTGGATTTTCCAAAACAGCAAAAAACCTGGATTTTTCTAAAGTACGGGCGGTGTGTATCGGAAAGCAGACACAGGCACAGGCAGATGGACTTGGCATGAAAACATACGTGGCTGACCGGGCTTCCATAGATAGTGTTGTGGAATTGGTCTGCCGTCTGGCGAAAGGAGAAGATTAATATGGATATGACTATCAGACCCAGAAGGCTGCGGGGCGGCCAGACACTGCGCAAAATGGTCCGGGAGACGAGAATGGATGCGTCTTCTTTGATTTACCCTATGTTTGTCATTGACGGAGATAATATTGAGGAGGAAATTCCCACCATGCCGGGACAGTTCCGCTACAGTGTGGACCGTATGCACTACGAACTGGAACGTCTGGAAAAAGCAGGGGTATCACAGGTGATGTTTTTTGGAATTCCGGCTGTGAAAGATGAAATGGGGAGCCAGGCTTATGCAGAGGACGGCATTGTACAGAGAGCGCTGAGAGAAGCCAGACGCCGTTTCCCGGATTTGTACTATATTACTGATGTATGTATGTGTGAATATACTTCCCATGGACACTGCGGACTGCTGCACGGGGAACATGTGGATAATGACAGTACTTTAGAGCAGCTGGCGAAAATTGCGGTGTCTCATGTGGATGCAGGGGCGGATATGGTGGCACCTTCTGACATGATGGACGGACGAATTATGGCCATCCGCAGCGCCCTGGATGGGAAAGGGTATCTGGATGTTCCCATCATGTCTTATGCGGTGAAATACGCCTCCTCCTTTTATGGTCCATTCCGGGATGCGGCAGGGTCGGCACCGTCTTTCGGCGACCGGAAAGGATATCAGATGGACTATCATAACAGGAGAGAGGGACTGAAAGAAGCAGGGCTTGACCTGGAAGAAGGGGCGGATATTCTCATGGTAAAACCTGCACTGGCTTACCTGGACGTTCTTTCAGATGTGAAACAGGAGACGCTGGTTCCCGTAGCTGCTTACAGTGTCAGCGGGGAATACGCAATGGTGAAGGCTGCGGCAGATGCGGGGTTTGTGGATGAAGACAGCATTATCTGTGAGATGGCTGTCAGCACATACCGGGCAGGAGCGGATATTTACCTGACCTATTTTGCCAAAGAACTGGCAGGTTTCATGAAAGAAGGGAGAATCGGATAAATGACAGCGGAAAAATCACAAAAACTGTTTGAGCGTGCAGTGAAGTGCATACCAGGAGGGGTGAACAGCCCGGTGCGCGCTTACGGGGCTATCGGCGTGGCTCCCCGTTTTATAGAACGGGCTGACGGCAGCCGGATTTACGACGCTGACGGCAATTCTTATATTGATTTTATCGATTCCTGGGGGCCATGTATTCTAGGGCATAATGATGCACGTATCCGGGAAGCGGTAACCAGGGCATGCAGCCAGGGGCTCAGCTTCGGGTGCGCCACAGAGATTGAAGTGGAGATGGCTGAATTTATCTGTGAGCATATTCCTTCCATTGAAATGGTGCGCATGGTCAATTCCGGTACGGAAGCGGTAATGAGTGCCCTTCGTGCCGCCAGGGGATTCACTGGAAAGAATAAAGTAATCAAGTTTGCCGGCTGTTACCACGGCCACAGCGATGCCATGCTGGTGAGCGCCGGTTCCGGTGTGATGGCAAGCGGTGTGCCGGACAGTGCCGGGGTGACGCCGGGGTGCGTTCAGGATACCATGACAGCCGTTTACAATGATTTGGATAGTGTAAAGCTGCTGCTGGAGGAGAATCCCGGGCAGGTGGCTGCAGTGATTGTAGAACCAGTGGGGGCAAATATGGGAGTGGTACTTCCAAAAGATGGGTTCCTTGAGGGGCTTCGCAGTCTCTGTGACCGTCATCAGGCTTTGTTGATCTTTGACGAGGTGATCACAGGATTCCGTCTGGGCTTCACCGGAGCACAGGGGTATTACCAGGTGGCTCCGGACCTGGCCACTTATGGGAAAATTATCGGTGCAGGCATGCCTGTAGGCGCTTACGGCGGGCGCAGAGATATTATGGAACAGGTGGCGCCTGTGGGGCCGGTGTACCAGGCAGGGACATTAAGCGGCAATCCCATCGCCATGGCAGCAGGACTGGCACAGCTTCGCATACTTTATTCCCAGCCGGAAATTTATGAGAGACTGCAGGAAATGGGGGATTGGTTTTTCGGGGAGATGAAGTCCTTTTTAGAGGAAAATCAGATTCCCTGCCAGCTGAACCATATCCAGTCTCTGGGGTGTCTGTTCTTTACAGATAATTTAGTAGAGGACTATGCCAGCGCGAAGAAATCCGATACGGCCCAATATGCCGCTTACTTTAAACATATGCTGAAATCTGGTGTCCATCTGGCGCCTGCTCAGTTCGAGGCAATGTTTTTGTCTGCGGCGCATACACAAGAAGATCTTACCAGCGTCCTTGAGGCAGTGAAAAGCTTTTTCAAAGAAAATTCGTGAGGAAGGGGGAGAAAGTCCATGAGTAATGAAAGATATGTGGCATATGTGGGGACATATGTACATGGAAAAAGTAAAGGGCTTCATATCTATGATGTGGATGTAGAGGAAGGCACATTGACCGAGCGGTGTGAAGTTGCCGTGCGCAATTCCTCTTATGTGGCAAAATCCAAAAACGGCAAGTATTTATATTCCATTGAAGACGAGGGAGTGGCTGTATTCGCTGTGGATTCTATTGGAAATCTGGAGCGTATCAACAGTGTGAATATCGAAGGGATGCGGGGATGCTTTTTATCCCTGGATCAAGAGGGAAAATATCTGTACGTGGCGGGATATCACGACGGCAAAGTGACGGTGGTGCATACACGGGAGGATGGAAGTCTTGGCGGTCTGATGGACGGCGTATTTCATAAAGGACTGGGAAGTGTGGCGGAACGGAATTTCCGTCCCCATGTAAATTGTGTGCGGCCCACCCCGGACAATAAGTATCTGTGCGCTGTGGACAACGGTATTGACCAGGTGAAGATCTACAGCATTGACAGACGTACCAATAAACTGCGTCTGGTGGATATTCTCCGTTGCAAGCGGGAATCCGGACCACGGATTATCCGGTTCAGCGCAGACGGCAGATTCGCATACCTGCTGTTTGAACTGAGTAATGAAATTAACGTGTACAGTTATGACGGCACAGGGAAAAATCCGCAGTTTGAGCTTCTGCAGAGTGTATCCACCCTCTCCGATGAACTGGACGAGATGCATGATGCTGCGTCGGGCCTGGCTCTGGCACCGGACGGAAAACATCTGTTTTGTTCCACAGCGGGAGATAATACAGTGGCCATGTACAAAATTGATGCACAGTCTGGGTTTCTTACAAAGAAATTTGCCCTTCCCATCAGCGGGGAATATCCGAAAGATCTGGCGATTTTCCCGGACTGCAGGCATCTGGCAGTGGTGAATCATGAGAGCAATTCCATCACTACATTTGCCATTGACTATGAAAATAGTCTTTTAATACAGAAAGGCCGTCCTCTGAAAGTGGAAACTCCCAACTGCATTATGTTTTCCAGGATTGAGGGATAGATAATAATTTCAATGTCAAGCATTTATACAAAATCGCAAAGTCTCCTTGAATTATTTGAAAATTCAAGGAGACTTTGTTACTATAACTATATCACCGCCGTGAACCAGAGGTTCTCATCTGGTATTATCTGCTTCTCCAGATTTTCTCCAGATATTCCATCCGGGCGCTCATGCCGCCCAGCAGTGCGTCCACCAGTACGATGGAAGCCATGGATTCTATCACCACCACTGCCCGGGGGCCGATGACCGGATCGTGGCGTCCTTTGATTTCCAGAGTGATGTTTTCCCCGTTTTTCCCTGCAGTGGCCTGGGGCTGGCTGATAGAGGGGGTGGGCTTTATGTACGTCCGCAGCAGAATATGGCTTCCGTCACTGATTCCACCCAGAATTCCTCCGGCATGGTTGGAGGTTTTTTCCAATCGGCCGTCCTCTCCATAAAAGAAACCGTCATTGTTCTGACTGCCGCAGGAATAGGCGGACTTAGTGCCGTCCCCGATTTCTACGGCTTTGACAGCTCCTATGGACATGATGGCCTTTGCCAGATTGGCGTCCAGTTTTTCAAAGACAGGATCACCGATTCCTGGGGGGCAGTTTCTGATGATACATTCCACCACGCTTCCCGCAGAATCCAGTCTTTCTCTGCACTGTTCCAGATAATCCTGTGCCTTTGCCGCGGCTTCAGCGTCCGGCATGCAAAGCGGGTTCTGCCTTATCTGTTCAGAGTCAAAGGTCTGAATCTTGACAGGCCCGATTGACTGGATATAAGCGCATAGATGGATACCAAGAACATTGAGGATTTTCCCGGCGACGGCGCCTGCGGCTACACGTGCCAGGGTCTCCCGCCCGGAGGAACGGCCTCCGCCCCGGTAATCCCGAAAGCCGTATTTGGCATCAAAAGAGTAGTCAGCGTGTCCCGGACGGTAGGCCTGTGCCAGATTCCCATAATCCCGGGAGCGGGCATCCTGATTGCGTACCAGCATAGAGATAGGGGTTCCGGTGGTCCTGCCCTCGAAGACGCCGGAGAGGATTTCCACCTGGTCCGGTTCTTTTCTTGCAGTGGTAAACCGGCTCTGGCCAGGCCTGCGTCTGTCCAGAAATAGCTGTATATCTGTTTCGGACAGAGAAAGCCCTGCGGGACAGCCATCCACCACAACGCCCAGTCCCGGACCGTGAGATTCTCCCCAGGTGGTAACACGGAATATATTTCCAAAAGTTGAACCGCTCATAGTTTGAGAATTCCTTTCTTTGCTTAAAAATAGACATTTATGACTGCACACAGCTTCTTCATTATAGCGGAATTAAAAAAAATTGTAAAGGATGGGAGGCATTTCGTAATGCGCCCCAAATTTTTCTTAATAGTATATCATACGAGCCATAACGAAAAAAATTTGTAAAGGCGTATGGGATGAATTGACAAAATTGGGGTTTTGAACTTATAATGGTAACATTGGCGCAAGCCCATAATAAAACACAGCGGGAGGAGGGATAATTATGATCAGATGTTTCCGCACAGTAGACGGAGTGATCCGCCAAATCGACGAACCTGTGGACGGATGCTGGGTAGCCATGACCAATCCCACAGCCACAGAAATTTTCCAGATTGCGGAGAAATATCATATAGAAGTCGATGACCTGCGGGCGCCGCTGGATGAGGAAGAGCGTTCCCGTATCGAAGTGGAAGATGAGTATACCTTGATTCTGGTGGATATTCCCATTATCGAGGAGCGCAATGACAAGGACTGGTATGGAACTATTCCCCTGGCGGTTATTGTAACGGAATCTGCCATATTGACTGTCTGCCTGGAAGACACACAAGTACTGAACCGGTTTATGGAAGGCCGTGTGCGGAGTTTTTACACATATATGAAGACCCGCTTTATCCTGCAGATCCTCCACAGGAATGCTACCATGTACCTGCATTATCTGCGCATCATTGACAAAAAGAGCGAGCAGGTAGAGGAAAAGCTTTACGCATCTGCCAGGAACCAGGAATTAATCGAATTGCTGGAGCTGGAAAAATCTTTGGTATATTTCACCACCTCCCTTCGGTCCAATGAGATTGTGCTGGAGAAACTTTTGAAAATCGAGAAAATTAAAAAGTACCCAGAAGATACGGACCTGCTGGAAGACGTTATCATTGAGAATAAACAGGCCATTGAGATGGCAAATATATACAGCGGCATTTTAAGCGGCATGATGGATGCGTTTGCCTCTGTTATATCCAATAACCTGAATATTGTCATGAAATTTTTGGCAACGGTAACTATAGTAATGTCTATTCCCACTATGATATTCAGCGCCTACGGTATGAATGTAAATGTGGAGGGAATGCCTTTTGCAGGCAGTAAATGGGGGTTTTTCTGTGTAATCTGCATTTCACTGGTAATCAGTTTGATTGTGACGATTATTTTTTCAAAGAAAAAATTGTTTTGATTATGAAGGAGATCTATGAGACCAATTACAAATTTTGAACGGAAGTTTGGCAGGTATGGCATCCATAATCTGACCATTTATATCATTATCTGTTATGTGACCGGATATGTGCTGGAACTGCTTCTGCCGGATATTCTCAGCTATCTGGCACTGGACCCGGGAATGATTTTCCGGGGGCAGGTGTGGCGGGTGCTTACCTGGATTCTGATTCCGCCGGAAAGCCTGGATATTTTTACCATTATTATGCTGTATTTTTATTACTCTATTGGTTCCACTCTGGAGCGGACCTGGGGGGCTTTCCGATATACTTTGTACATTTTCAGCGGTGTGATTTTTACCATTATCGGGGCTTTTATCCTGTATTTTGTGATCGGGGATGCTTATTCTCTGATGAACCTGGGAATGGCATTTTCTACCTATTATATTAGTACCTCAATACTGCTGGCTTTTGCTGCCACATATCCGGATATGGAAGTGCTGTTCTGGTTTATTTTCCCATTGAAAATCAAATGGATGGGAATTTTGTACGGAGCCATGATTATTTATAATATCATCACATATCTGCGCCACGGAGCCTGGCCCATGGTGATTCCGGTGGTGGCATCGCTGCTGAATTTTATCATTTTCTTTTTGTCCACCAGGAATGTGGCCAGATATAAGCCCAGTGAAGTGAAGCGCAGGAGGAATTTCCAGAAAGCGGTCAACCCCGGACGGGCGCCGGGCAGAGGCAGTGGGACAGTCAGCAAGCACAAGTGTGCTGTATGCGGACAGACGGAGCTGGATAATCCTGACCTGGAATTTCGTTTCTGTTCCAAATGCAATGGAAATTATGAGTATTGTCAGAATCATTTGTTTAGTCATACACATGTCAAATAGGAGGATACATGATGAGAAGTACAAAGATTATCTGCACTGTGGGACCGGCTTCCCAGGATCGGGAAGTGTTGAAGGCACTGGCGGACATCGGTATGGATGTGGCCCGCTTTAACTTTTCCCACGGAACCCATGAAGAGCAAAAGGAACGCATGGACAGAGTAAAAAGTGTCCGGGAAGAGTGTGGTAAGCCTATCGCACTGCTGCTGGACACCAAGGGGCCGGAGATTCGGACCGGTACATTAAAAGATGGCAGAAAGGTACAGCTGACAGCCGGGCAGACGTTTCTTCTGACAACCGAGGAAGTGGAAGGAGACCAGGAGAAAGTACAGATTTCTTACCCCGGACTGCCCAAGGATGTGAAAGCAGGCTCCCGGATTTTGATTGATGACGGTCTGATGGAGCTGGAAGTGATTTCCACCACTCCTTCCGAGATCTCATGCCGGGTGTTAAACGGCGGGGAACTGGGGGAAAGAAAAGGCGTCAATGTTCCCAACGTGAAAGTAAACCTTCCGGGGATTACTGAAAAAGACAGAGACGACATTTTATTCGGTGTCCGCCAGGGGGTTGATTTTATCGCCGCATCTTTCGTGCGGAATAAAGAAGTCATTCAGGAAATCCGCAGTCTGCTGGACGAAAATGGCGGGAGCCAAATCGGCATTATCGCCAAGATTGAAAATGCGGAGGGAATTGATAACATTGATGATATTATTCAGGAATCTGACGGCATTATGATAGCCAGAGGAGATATGGGGGTAGAAATACCCGCCCATAAAGTTCCTCATATCCAGAAGACGATTATCAGCAAATGCAATCAGCAGTATGTTCCTGTGATTACTGCCACACAGATGCTGGATTCCATGATGCGCAATCCCAGGCCCACCCGGGCGGAAGTAACCGATGTGGCAAATGCTATTTATGACGGTACGGATGCCACCATGCTGTCCGGTGAGACTGCAGCTGGAAAATATCCCCTGGAAGCCCTGAAAATGATGGTGGAAATTGCAGAGAGCACAGAAAAGCACCTGGATTATAAAAAATTTACGGAACACCGCAGGATGGATTCCAAAGAGTCTGTGTCCAGTGCTGTAGGTTATGCCGCTGTTCTGTGTGTGCAGAAACTCCAGGCAGACGCCATCGTAACACCTACCGTTCTGGGGAAGACGGCTCGTCTGATTTCCAGTTTCCGGCCGAAAGTCCCCATCTATGCCGTTACGCCCAACGATGTGGTACGCCATAAACTTCAGCTTTACTGGGGCATTACTCCTCTGAAGGGGTATGAACACAGCACCACAGAACACATTATACAGGACGCGGCAAGGACGGTGCTGGATAAGGGATTTGTAAAGCCCGGGGACATGCTGGTGTTCACTGCCGGAGACCCGGCCACCAATGCCACCACAGGAGAGGGAGCAGCCACCAATATGCTGCAGATTGTGGAGATAGACCCTGGCAATTATGCTTAATACTTTAATACAATAGAACGAAGGAGAGAGGACTTATGCTGAAAACACCTTTTGTATCTCTGGAAAAAATCTTGGAAATTGTGAAAGAATACCCAACTCCTTTTCATATTTATGACGAACGGGGAATCCGCAGGAATGTGGAGGCATTAAAGAAAGCTTTTGCATGGAATCCCGGATTTAGAGAATACTTTGCGGTAAAAGCCAACCCGAATCCATATATTGTCCGTCTGCTCAAAGACTGGGGCTGCGGCTGCGACTGTTCTTCCCTCACAGAGCTGATGATTGCCAAGGCAGTGGGATGCGGGCCGGGGGATATTATGTTTTCCTCAAATGTGACACCTGCCGAGGAGTATGAATATGCTTACCAGGAGCAGGGGATCATTAATCTGGATGATATTACACATATTGATTTTTTGGAAAAGACCATCGGGACCATTCCCAAGACTATCAGCTGCCGCTACAACCCCGGCGGACTTTTTAAAATCAGCAATGATATCATGGACAATCCCGGGGATGCCAAATATGGTATGACCACAGAGCAGTTATTTGACGCTTTTCGCATTTTAAAAAGCAAAGGGGCGGAAGAATTTGGCATTCACGCTTTCCTGGCCAGCAATACAGTTACCAACGAGTATTACCCCATGCTGGCAAAAATTTTGTTTGAGATTGCAGTGAAGCTGCAAAAAGAGACTGGGTGCCATATTACCTTTATTAATCTTTCCGGCGGCATTGGTATTCCCTATCATCCAGACCAGGAGCCGAATGACATATATGCCATCGGGGAAGGCGTCCGCCAGGTATATGAAGATGTTCTGGAACCTGCGGGAATGGGGGATGTGGCAATCTACACAGAACTGGGCCGTTATATGACAGGGCCGTTCGGGGCGCTGGTGACTCAGGCTGTCCATGAAAAGCACACACATAAGGAATATATCGGATGCGATGCCTGCGCGGTGAATCTTATGCGTCCAGCCATGTACGGAGCGTACCACCATATCACGGTTCTGGGCAGGGAACAGGCACCGTGCACAAAAACTTACGACGTGACAGGCTCTCTGTGTGAAAATAATGATAAGTTCGCCATTGACCGGCAGCTGCCTGAGATTTCCGTAGGAGATTATCTGTTTATCCATGACACAGGTGCCCACGGCTTTTCCATGGGATATAACTACAATGGCAAGCTTCGTTCTTCTGAAATCCTTCTGCATGAAGACGGCTCTCATGAGCTGATCCGGCGGGCAGAGACACCAAAAGACTATTTTGCAACGTTTGACTGTTTTCCTGTCTACGAAACATTAACACAGGACTGCAAATAATGGTATCGGCTATATCATAAATAGGAGGTCTGTAAAATGGGAATACAATTTATCGAGAAATCAAAAACATTCCATCTCTACAATGATTCTGTGAGTTATATTATGGAAGTGCTGCCCAACGGGCATATGGGGCAGCTGTATTTTGGCGGGCGTATACATTTGAGGGAGGATTACTCATATTTGTCAGAGACAATCCTCCGTTCTATGACCGCCTATGTGGAGAATGACAGCCAGCCGCTTTTTACTCTGGCAAATACCAAGCAGGAATACGGGGTGTACGGCACTACGGATTTCAGACAGCCGGCTTTGGAAGTTCTCCATGAAAATGGCAGCCGCCTGACGGACGCCAAATATGAAAGCCATCAGATTATGAAGGGCAAACCGAAACTTCAGGGGCTTCCGGCTGTCTACACTGAGGATGACAGTGAGGCGGAAACGCTGGAAATCACTTTAAAAGATTCTGTCTGCGGCCTGACTGTGAAACTCAGCTATACCATTTTCCGGGACAGAAGCTGTATTGCCCGTAGTGTACGGCTCATCAATGAGGGCAGCCAGAATCTTCATCTGCTGTCAGCTATGAGTCTGTGCCTGGATCTGCCGGACAGCGGCTATGATATGGTTCATTCCTCCGGATGCTGGGGGAGAGAATTCCACTTGAAAACCAGACATCTGGAACCGGGGATTCAGTCTGTGGGCAGCAGAAGAGGAAACTCATCCCATGAACACAATCCTTTTATGGTTTTGAAGCGGCCCCGCACCGATGAGTTTCAGGGAGAGGCTTTGGGCTTCAGCTTAATCTACAGCGGAAATTTCCTGGCACAGGCAGAAGTGGATGCACAGCAGGTGACCAGAGTCCTCATGGGTATACATCCCGGCGGATTTGACTGGAAACTGGAGCCCGGCGCCCAGTTTCAGACACCGGAGGCAGTGATTGTATATTCGGACAGCGGACTGAATAAGCTGAGCCAGGAATTCCACCAGCTGTATGGTAAACGTCTGGCCAGGGGAACCTGGAGGGACCGCCCGTCCCCCATTCTGCTGAACAACTGGGAAGCCACTTATTTCGATTTTAATGAGGAGCGTCTCCTGGAGATTGCCGCCAAGGCAAAAGAGTGCGGTGTAGAGCTGTTTGTATTGGACGACGGCTGGTTTGGCGCCCGCAGAAGTGACAATGCAGGTCTGGGCGACTGGGTAGTGAACCGGGATGTACTCCCAGATGGAATCACCGGTCTGGCTCAGCGGGTGGAAGATATGGGCATGATGTTCGGACTATGGATTGAGCCGGAGATGGTCAATGAGGATTCCGATTTGTACCGGGAACATCCGGACTGGATTATTTCCACACCGGGCTATCCTGCATCCAAGGCACGGCATCAGTGGGTTCTGGATTACTCCAGACCTGAAGTAGTAGACTATATCCACCAGATGATTGCCAAGCTTCTCCGGGAAGCAAAGATTTCCTACATCAAATGGGATATGAACAGAAGCATTACAGAGTGCTATTCTTCCAAGCTTCCGGCAGACCGGCAGGGAGAGGTGTTCCACAGGTATATTCTGGGCGTTTACAGCTTGTATGAACGGCTTACCAGCGAATTTCCCCATGTGCTCTTTGAGTCCTGTGCCAGCGGCGGCGGACGTTTTGACCCGGGTATGCTGCACTATGCGCCTCAGTGCTGGACAAGCGACGATTCCGATGCTGCTGAGCGGATGAAGATACAGTACGGAACTTCTTACTGTTATCCTCTGAGAAGTATCGGCGCACATGTGTCTGCTGTGCCCAATCATCAGCTGGGGCGGGTGACACCGCTGCAGACCAGGGCAGATGTGGCCTGCTTTGGAACGTTTGGCTATGAACTGGATTTGAATAAACTAAGCGCACAGGAAATAGAGGATGTTAAAAAGCAGATCGTTTTTGTGAAAAAATATAGAAATCTTCTGCAGTATGGAACCTTCTACAGACTGGAGAATCCTTTTGAGGGGAATCTTACTGCATGGATGGTTGTCAGTGAAGACAAAAAGGATGCCATTGTGGGATGGTACCGCACATTAAATATGGCAAATGCACCTTTTTCCAGGCTTCGTTTGAAGGGCCTGTCTCCAGATTTTAGTTACACTCTGGATGGGAGCAGGGCGTCTCATTATGGAGATGAGCTGATGCAGATAGGACTCCTCACATCGGACACTGCACTGGATGAGTTCCAGCGTCCCCAAAAAGGCGGAGATTTTGATGCAAGATTATTTATCCTGCACAGCGGGGATAACCAATAGAGACGCAGAAGTCACAGCATACGAAAGGCGCGTGGAAAATTGTGGAGAAAAAAACAGTCGGTTACACAGAAAATGTAACTCAAAAATGTCTGGAGGATCTACAGCAGATCAACAATATGCATATCACCAGCCCGCTGGTACTGGATTACTGCGGGAGAGAGCAGTGTGACCCTGGACACAAATTCGGCCCTTATGTGAGAGAAAATTATGTGCTGCATATTATCCTGCGGGGAAAGGGAAGTCTGCAGGCCAGAGAAACAACTTACCAGATATCTGCCGGACAGGTGTTTGCCATTTACCCGGATGAGGAGACCGTTTACCAGGCCGATGAACAGGAACCCTGGGAGTATCTGTGGATTGGATTCCACGGTTTTGATGCGGAACGGATTGTGCATCATATTGGTTTTTCCAGAGACAGTCTGGTGGTATCTATTGTAAATATGTACACAGTCAGCGGAGGGATTGAGAAGATTTTTTCGGCCAGACAGCCCACCATAGTGGATGAGATGAAACGGGCAAGCTATCTGTATGCTGTCATTGCGCTGCTGCTGGAAGGCAGCCAGAGCCGGATTGACGACAGGGACCCGGAGTATCCGGATAAGGTGTATGTGAAAATGGCGGTGGATATCATTATGAGTTCATATGCAGAAAAGCTGAAAATTTCGGAGATAGCCAATACCATCGGTATCAGCCGGGGATATTTGACCAGTCTGTTTAAACGGGAGATGAATATGTCCCCCCAGAGTTTTCTCATGAATTTCCGCATGGAGAAAGCCGCGCAGCTGTTAAAGGACACCAACGAACCAGTGCGCAGTGTGGGAATCAGTGTAGGCTACACCGATTCCCTGTCTTTCTCCAAAACATTTAAGCACAAATTTCATATGAGTCCCAGCGCTTACAGAGAGCTCCAGCTGGAACTGGTGGAAGTCAAAGAAGAATACATCCGCCAGTATCCGCTGTGACAGCCGGGTCAGGCCAGGTTCTCTTCAGCAGGTTCTTCTGGAAGGTGAGGTTTGAATATGCGGTAAAAGAGAAACGTATTCACCCATGCAATAAAACCAAACCCGCCCACAATCCAGAAAAACAATGCCATGCCAAAGAACTGAGGAACCGGGGTAGTCAACGAGACATACAGCGGAACAACATTCAAAATCAGGATGGCCAGGGCTGAGGGAAGATTCCTGGCAGCCAGAAAGAAAGACTGTATCCACAAATTTTTAAGCGTATTTTCAAATGCCGCAATCACAGGAAATACAAACATGAATGTGATTGCGGCTATTATTATAAGCACAAGAAACAGATAGTAAAAGGGCATAAACGGGTATATGCCTCCGGGACCAAACATACCGATATCCGCTGAAAAAACCACTGCAAGTACCACAACTGCCAGCCATGACAGGGCAGATTGTCTGAAATTCTGCCGAAAACTGTGAAAAAAATCACGAATCAGTGAAGTATCTCCGTATCGAAGGCTGCGCATCAGGGCATAATACATAGATGTATAGGCAGTTCCCAATGTTACGATTGGAAGACTGCAAACAAGGAATAGAAGATTCATTGTTATCACATTTCCTGCCTGACCAAAAAAACGGCCGAATAAAGTATCATTTCCAAAGAATTTAGACATTTTTCCTCCTATTATTTTCCGAATTATTTGTAAAATTATTGATAGCTCTCCAAATTTTAGTACAAATTTCCCTAAAAGTCAACTGCAAAAATAGTCTTATTGTGATACTATTCATTAAAACATAAAAAGCGGACATTTTTCCATATGCGAAATAACCAAAATACTATAGAATAAAACCAGTGTTAATAAGCACAATTTAATAAAAAGGGGGAATTAAAAATGATGAGAAAAAAACTAGTTTCAGTATTATTAACAGCAGCTATGTGCGTGTCTCTGACAGCCTGCGGCGGTGGCGGCGGAAGTTCTTCGTCAGGTGATTCCGGAGACTCTGGCAGTTCCGGTGGTGGTTCTTCCTCGGATGCATTGCAAGTGGTAATCTGGGACAACTACCAGCAGCCGGGTATTCAGGAAATCTGTGACCTGTTTACAGAGGAAACCGGAATTAAGGCAAAAGTTGAAGTAAAAGACTGGGACAGCTACTGGACACTGCTTGAGGCCGGCGCTTCCGGCGGAGATATGCCAGACGTATTCTGGATGCATTCCAATAACTCTCAGATTTACATGAATAATGACATGCTGCTGAATTTAGATGAGTATATTGAAAAGAGCGATGTCATTAATATGGATAATTATATGCCGGAAGTTACCGAACTTTACACACATAATGATTCCATCTACGCGATTCCGAAAGACTACGATACCATTGCTTTGTGGTACAACAAAAAGATGTTTGACGATGAAGGACTGGATTATCCTGACAGCACCTGGACATGGGATGATTTCTATGATGCTGCCAAAAAGCTTACCCATGACGGCAAGTATGGTTTTGCTATGAATACTACCAACGAACAGGACAGCTACTATAACATGATTTATTCCATGGGCGGAACAATCCTGACAGACGACAAGAAGTCCGGATATGATGACCCCAATACTTTAAAAGCTATGGATTTTGTAGGAAAAGTCCTGAAAGACTGCTGTCCAAGCGCAACAACTATGGCTGAGACAAATACAGACGCGCTGATTCAGTCTGGCACAGTTGCCATGGTAACACAGGGCTCCTGGATGGTATCCGGTTTCAAGGAAAATAACGTGATGACAGAAAACTGTGATGTTGCCATTCTTCCCTATGACAAAGAGACTGGTGTCCGCGCTTCTATCTGTAACGGCCTTGGCTGGGCAGCTCCGGCAAACACTGACCGTGCTGACGACTCCTGGGCACTGATCGAATGGTTCGGTTCAGAAGAAATGCAGAAAAAGCAGGCAGAACTGGGTGTGACCATGTCTGCATTCGAAGGCACTTCTGAAGCATGGGTAAATTATACTGACACATTTAACCTGCAGCCATATCTGGATATCACGGAAGAATCAAAGGATGAGGGTGTGACAAATGAGCTGATTTTGAGACCTTATACCTATAATTCCACCAGATGGACAGAGCAGGCGAAAGTTGACCTGGTACCTGCATGGAACGATCCTTCCAAGATGGAAGAAACCTGCAAGCAGTTTGCCAAGACCATGAATGATCTCATTGCATCGGAAAGTAATTAAAAATAGGCTTTTATAACTTTGTACTGCGGGATATATGGTTTTTCCATATGTTCCGCAGTGCAGAATTAAAAGATAGAGGGTGAAAAGATGAATAAAAAGGCAAAAATGACAACATGGGAAAAAAACCAGCTGTTCTGGGGATGGCTGTTTATTATTCCGACAATGGCAGGTCTGATTATTCTGAATCTGTATCCCATTGCTTCTACCATTTACCAGTCTTTTTGTAAAACAGGGGATTTTGGCAAGGGAAATGTGTTTGTCGGATTTGAGAATTACGCACAGATGTTTGGGGACTCAGTTGTATGGCAGTCTCTCTGGAATACGTTCAAGTACGCGATTATTGAAGTTCCGTTTTCGATTTGTATCGCTCTTGTCCTTGCAGTTCTGCTGAACCGCAAAATGAAAGGACGCAGTGCATACAGAGCAATCTTTTTCCTGCCCATGATCGCAGCACCTGCGGCAGTGGCAATGGTATGGCGCTGGCTGTACAACTCACAGTTCGGTCTTTTGAACAATGCGTTTGGTCTCCATGTGGAATGGATTTCCAATCCGAAAATCGCGTGGATCTGTGTGGGCGTCATCGGCGTATGGTCCATTCTCGGTTACAACATTGTATTGTTCCTTTCCGGTCTGCAGGAAATTCCGCATGATTATTATGAAGCGGCAGATATTGACGGAGCGTCCGGTATTCAGGCGTTCTTTAATATTACAGTTCCGCTGCTTTCCCCGACTATTTTCTTTGTGTTGATCACAAGGGTAATCGGTGCACTGCAGGTATTCGACCTGATTTACATGGTTATGGAAACTTCCAATGCAGCGCTCCCGAAGACGCAGTCAATTGTTTACCTGTTCTATCAGCAGTCCTTTGATTACGGTAATAAGGGATATGGCTCAGCAATCGTTATGCTTCTGCTTGCAGTTATCTTAGTTATTACAGTATTCCAGATGATTGGCCAGAAAAAATGGGTTCATTACGAGTAGGGGAGGCAGAGTATGGAAGCGAGAAGAAAATTTACTACAGTTTTAATTCATGTTATATTGGTTATTTTTTCTATCATCATGATGGTACCCTTTCTCTGGATGATTTTGACTTCGTTTAAGTCTGTGACGGAGGCAACCCAGGTGAATCCTTTTGTAATCTTTCCGTCAGTATGGAAAACCGATGCTTTTAGTACTGTCTGGAACAATATGAATTTCCTTCTTCTTTATAAAAATACATTGCTGTTGATTTTCTGGCGTGTAGTCTGTGCTGTATTGACTGCTACGCTGGCTGGCTATGCATTTGGAAGACTGGAATTCAAAGGAAAGAATGTTATGTTCTCTCTGGTACTGTTTCAGATGATGATTCCGGCTCAGATTTTTATCATTCCCCAGTACCTGATGGTCAGCGGCATGGGAATGACAAATACCATTTTTGCGCTGGTATTCCCCGGAATGGTAACTGCGTTCGGTACATTCCTGTTGAAACAGGCTTACATGGGACTGCCTGCATCTCTGGAAGAAGCGGCACGTCTTGACGGATGTAATATTTTCCAGACATTCCTTCATATTATGTCACCGCTCACCAGATCTTCTATGGTGGCACTTGGTATCTTTACCGCAGTGTTTGCTTACAAAGACCTTATGTGGCCCCTGGTTGTAAACTCCAGCTCCACAAAGATGCCGTTATCCGCAGCGCTGGCAACCATGCAGGGACAGTATACATCCAATTATCCGCAGCTTATGGCAGCTTCACTGATTGCCTGTGTTCCTATGATCGTTCTGTATCTGATCTTCCAGAAACAGTTCATCGAAGGTATCGCAACCTCTGGCGGTAAGCTGTAGAAAAAACATATGTTTGAACGCAAAAAAGCAATGCTGGCTATGGCGTTGCTTTTTTGCGTTGACGGAATTGGGGAAAAGGCATATACTTAGAGAGAAAAAGTGATTTTCCAATGTGTTTATATGAAAATAAAAACCACGGAACACGGAAGGAACAGCCGATGAAAAAAAGACTGCAGGCGGAAAAAGAAAAAATACAGGAAATGGAAACAAAGCAGGCTGCGGAGTACATCTGGACCTATTACAAAATCCCCATTGTAGGAATTCTGGTGTTTTTATTTTTACTGGTATACTTCATCCACGCCTTTTTAAACCGTCCGGAAGACACACTGCTTCATATCACATTCATTAACTGCTATGACGACGTATCGGAAACCTCTGGCTTCTACAAAGAATTTGAAACATATGCCGCTTTCCAGGAAAAGGGAACCATTACCTTTGACGCCAACGCATTTTTTAATCTGGAGAACCAGAAGGATTACAGCAACACATATTTTCAGAAAACAGTGGCTTATCTGGAGGCAGGAACCACAGATGCCCTGGTCTGCCAAAAGGCTAATCTTATGGGTATTGCCAAGGGAAAGAGGGTGCTGAACCTAAAAGATGCCCTGGCAAAAGAGATTTACCAGAAGTATCAGGACCGGCTGGTGTATTACACCACAGAGGAAGGTGAGGAAATTCCTGTGGGCGTGGATATCTCGGACAGCCCCCTGATTAGAAATATGAATAGTTATAAGGACGGATGTTATTTATGTGTATCTGCGTATACCAATCGTGTGGAACGGGTGAAAATGTTTTTAGATTATCTGTTAACCTGATGAAAGAGGAATAAAATTAACAAAATTTCTTGACGAAATAGTACCATCCATGGTAAAATACAGAAGTATGCCGCACAAAGAGGTATGAAGTGTTGAATCTCAACTACCGAATTTGGCGAGTAAGAGTTATAGGAGGGTACTTAGATGTACGCAATCATTGCAACAGGTGGCAAGCAGTATAAAGTGGCAGAAGGCGACTGCCTGAAAGTGGAGAAGCTGGGTGTGGAAGCCGGTGAGACAGTTACTTTTGATGATGTGCTTGCAATCAGCGACAACGGCCTGAAAGTAGGCGGTGACGTGGCAAATGCCAGTGTAACTGCAACTGTAGTGGAAAACGGAAAGGCTAAGAAAGTAATCGTTTACAAGTATAAGAGAAAAACCGGTTACCACAAGAAACAAGGACACAGGCAGCAGTATACAAAAGTAAAGATTGAAAAAATTAATGGCTAAAAGCCAGGTATGAGATGATCACAGTTACAGTTTGGAAAGAGAACGGAGAGTTCCGAAAGATCGAATCCACTGGACATGCCGGATTCGCAGAGCAGGGACGTGATATCATCTGTGCCGCTGTGTCTGCATTGATGGTGAATACCGTGAATTCTATCGACACGTTTACAGAGGATATTATCCATGTAACCAGTGAAGACGGATACTTATTCTGGGAATTTATAGTTGGTCCCGGCGAGGCGTCCAGACTGCTGATGGATTCGCTTATGCTGGGGTTATTCCAGATACAGGAAAGTTATGAGAACGAATATTTGAAGATTATTGCGAAAGAGGTGTAGAATATGCTGAAAATGAACCTTCAGTTATTTGCCCATAAAAAGGGAGTCGGTTCTACAAAGAACGGCCGTGATTCTGAGTCTAAGAGATTAGGGGCAAAAAGAGCAGACGGACAGTTTGTATTGGCAGGCAATATTCTTTACAGGCAGAGAGGGACAAGAATTCATCCCGGTCTGAATGTAGGGTTGGGAAGGGACCATACTTTATTTGCCCTGACCGATGGTGTGGTACGTTACACCAGAAAGGGCAGGGATAAGAAGCAGGTTTCCATTATTCCGGTTGCTGCAGAGGAATAGGAAAAAGGTTTTGGATTTCAGGGCTTCAAATCTCTTGATGGATTTGAAGCCCTTTTTGTGGAATAAGGAGGTGAACACAATATGTTTGCAGACAGAGCCCGTATTATCATCCGTTCCGGAAAGGGCGGAGACGGCTGTGTGAGCTTTCGAAGGGAGCTGTATGTGGCCAACGGAGGACCGGACGGCGGAGACGGCGGAAAAGGCGGAGATATTGTTTTTCAGATTGATGAAGGTTTGAATACCCTGACTGATTACCGCTATAAAAGGAAATATGCAGCACAAAACGGAGAACCGGGGAGAAAGCGCCGCTGTCATGGAGCCAACGGACGGGATTTGGTGCTGAAAGTCCCCCCAGGCACCGTGGTGCTGGAGGCCCAGTCCGGCAGAGTGATTGCAGATTTATCCGGTGAAAATAAAAGACAGGTGATCCTGCGGGGCGGGAGAGGGGGCAATGGGAATATGCATTATGCCACCTCCACTATGCAGGTCCCCAAATATGCCCAGGCTGGAGAGGCATGCCGGGAGCTGGAAGTCAGGCTGGAACTGAAAATGATTGCAGACGTGGGCCTGGTGGGATTCCCCAATGTGGGAAAATCCACTTTTTTGTCCAGAGTATCCCACGCCCGTCCAAAGGTAGCCAATTATCCTTTTACCACTTTAAATCCCTTTCTGGGAGTGGTGGATTATAAAGATATCGACGGGTTTGTGATCGCAGATATTCCGGGGCTGATTGAGGGGGCATCCCAGGGAGCCGGTCTGGGACATGAGTTTTTGAAACACATTGAGCGTACCCGGACGATTATTCATCTGGTGGATGTGGCCTCCGTGGAAGGCCGTGACCCAGTAGAAGATGTGTATAAGATCAACGAAGAATTGAAACTTTACAATTCCGATGTGGCTTCCCGCCCTCAGATTATTGCCGCCAATAAGATAGATGCACTTGCTCCGGAGGATGACGAAGCCATACAGAGACTCCGCCGGGAATTTGAGCCTAAGGGAATTTTGGTTTACGCCATTTCTGCCGTCAGCGGCCAGGGAGTGGAAGAACTCCTGTGGGCCGTGAAAAAAATGCTGGCATCTATCCCCAAGGAGAGCATTGTCTTTGAACAGGAATTTTTCCCGGAGGAGGAGATCGTAATCGAGAATCTTCCCTATACAGTTGTGCGCACAGAGGATGACCCACCGGAATATATTGTGGAAGGGCCTAAAATTGAAAAAATGCTGGGATACACCAATCTGGACTCCGAAAAAGGGTTTGCGTTTTTCCAGAAATTCCTAAAAGACGGCGGTATTCTGGACGACCTGGAGAAGGCAGGCATCCAGGAGGGAGATACGGTCCATATGTATGGACATGCTTTTGAATATTATAAGTAGTGACAAATATAGGAGCAAAAGGAAATGACAAGTAAACAAAGGGCTTATTTAAAAGGACTGGCCATGAATCTGACGCCTGTCCTCCAGCTGGGAAAATCCGGTGTCACACCGGAAAACACAGCCTCCGTGGAAGAGGCGCTGGAGGCAAGAGAGCTGATTAAGATCAATGTGCTGCAAAACTGCCTGGAAGACCCAAGAGAAATGGCTCAGACGCTGTCAGAGCGCACACATTCAGCCGTGGTACAGGTAATCGGAAAGAAAATAATCCTGTACCGTCCGAAAAAGAAAGGGAAACCGAAAATAGAACTTCCTTAAATCTTCTGAGGATGAATGAATGGATAAGAAAAAGAAAATTGGGATTATGGGCGGTACATTTGATCCCATACACATTGGGCATTTGATTCTGGGCGAGAAGGCATATGAACAGCTTGGTCTGGAAAAAGTCTTATTCATGCCCTCCGGAAATCCCCCCCACAAACAGTCACGGCCAGGCAGAGCCACAGATGGACAGCGGGTAGAGATGGTGAGAAGAGCCATTCAGGACAATCCCCATTTTGAGCTGTCACTTGTGGAGATGCATGCAGATGGTTATTCTTATACCTACCGGACCCTGGAGCGTATGAACCGGGAACATGCAGATGAAGAATATTATTTTATCATAGGGGCAGACTCCCTGTTTACGTTCGAACAGTGGAAAGAACCTGGGCGCATCTGCCAAAACTGCAAAGTTGTCATAGCTGTCCGTGACCACGTGCCTGTGAATACGCTCAATAAGGAAATCAAAAGGATTTCTGAAAAATATCAGGGAGAATTTATCCGGCTGGATACGCTGAATATTGACATTTCTTCTGCGTATATCCGGGATCAGATATCAGCAGGAGAGACGATTCGGTATTATGTACCGGCCATAGTTATGGAATATATTTATCAAAATCAAATCTATCATGTGAAGGAACCCTAAAGGTATTGGAAATGGATGAAGAAAGACTCACTATAATACAGGAAAAACTCTGTAAAAAACTGGATGATAAGCGTTATCGGCATACACTAGGCGTGATGTACACCAGTGCAGCGCTGGCCATGGCTCATGGGCAGGATGTAAAAAGAGCTCAGCTTGCCGGCCTTCTTCATGATTGTGCGAAATGTGTTTCCAATAAAAAAAAGGTCAAAATCTGTCAAAAACATGAAATACCTGTAACACCGTTTGAAGAAGAAAACCCCTTTTTGCTGCACGCGAAACTGGGAGCTTATTATGCCAAAAAGAAATACGGCGTAGAAGATGAAGAAATCCTCAGTGCTATCTGCTGTCACACCACAGGAAAGCCAAATATGACTCCTCTGGAGCAGATTGTATACATTGCGGATTATATTGAGCCTATGAGAGATACAGCCCCCAATCTGGGCGAGATCCGGCGTCTGGCATTTGAGGATCTGGACAGGTGCACTTATAAAATCCTGAAAGATACACTGGACTATCTGAACAGCTCGCCCGGAAAAATTGATATTGCTACAGAACAGACATACCAATATTACAAAGAAAGGATTGATAACAGGTATGGAAATCAGTAAAGGAAAAGAGATGACCAGGCTTGCCTGCAAGGCTCTGGATGCAAAAAAAGCAATTGACATAAAAGTCATCGATATACAGGGAATCTCCGTGATGGCTGATTATTTTATCATCAGTACAGCCGGAAATCCCAATCAGGTGCAGGCAATGGTGGACAATGTGGAAGAAACCATGGAAAAAGCCGGTTATATGGTAAAACATGTGGAAGGCAGCCGTGGGTCCAACTGGATTTTGATGGATTTCGGAGATGTGATTGTGCATATATTTGACGAAGAAAACCGTCTGTTCTATGATCTGGAGAGAATCTGGCGGGACGGCGTTCTGGTGGATGCAAAGGAATTCATGAAGGAAGACCAGCAGTAATAAAATAAAAGGAAAAGCCTTCGGTTATAAATAGGAGAGAGGCTTTTCCTTTTATTTTGTTATCTTTTATTCCTGTGCAAATGCCATAAAAGTTTCCAATTCCTTTCTTAAATATAAGACTAATACAAGAGTATGGGTTTACATAATGTTATTATAGTTAATTAAAAGTCCGGAATACACCGATAACTTTCCCTATAATCTGTACATGATCCCCCTCATAGTAGATCATGGGTTCCATGGTGTCGTTTTCCGGCTGAAGCCGCACATGATCCTTTTCCATATAGAAAGTCTTAACAGTAGCAGAGTCCTCCACCAGTGCCACCACAATTTCTCCATTGTCTGCAGTCTGTCTTTTCTCAACGATTACATAATCGCCGTTTAAGATTCCTTTATTCACCATACTGTCCCCCTGTACCCGCAGCATAAAGGCAGGGTTATTGGAGAGAAATTCTGTAGGGAGAGGGAAGTAGCTTTCTATATTCTCCACAGCCAAAATAGGCTGTCCTGCGGCCACTGTGCCTACAATGGGAATGTTGGCAATTTCCCGCCTGGTCAGGTTGAAGCTGTCATCCACAACCTCGATAGCCCTGGGCTTGGTGGAATCCCGGCGGATATAGCCTTGTCTTTCCAGCACAGCCAGATGGGAATGTACTGAAGAGGTGGATTTCAGATGAACCGCCTCACAGATTTCTCTGACAGAGGGGGGAAAGCCCCGGTTCAGAATTTCATTTTTTATAACGTCCAAAATTTCCTGTTGTTTCGCATTAATTTCACCATATGACATAATTATTAAGTACCTCCGACCTATTTTGTAATCTTTTGTAATATCTATTTTAAAATATAATTACAAATTGAAACATATAACGTATTTGAAAATTATTCAGTAATAAAGTCCAATGATAAATTAAGCACATTATAGCATATGGGGGAATAATGTACAAACAAATATTCGGAATATGTGTTCGGTTCAAGGGCGCCATAAATTATATTTGACAAATCGCAGAATCAGTGGTAGTATAAACCAACATAGATTTATTCTACAAATTCATGTTTTGCGAATAGATTGGGAGGGAAATATATGGAACAGCGAACTGTATACCATGCACAGGTAGATAAAGAAAACACATTAAAACTGCGGGAACTGCTGAAGGAACTGCCTCCTTTTGCCAAGGAATATTTCCGTGCCCTGGGAACCACCGCGTCATCCAGGACAAGACTTTCTTATGCGTATGACTTAAAAGTTTTTTTTCAGTTTCTCTTGAAAGAAAATCCCGCATTTCAAAAATATACAATGGCAGATTTCCAGATAGATGTGCTGGATTCGCTTCAGGCTGTAGATATTGAAGAATATCAGGAATATCTGCGGGTCTACCAGTCACATGACACTGGGCTGGAAAATACCAACGGGGAACGGGGAATCAAGAGAAAAATGTCATCCCTGCGCAGCTTTTATGCTTATTACTATAAGAGGGAAATGATACACAGCAATCCCACTTTGCTGGTGGACATGCCTAAACTGCATGATAAATCCATTATAAAACTGGACCCCAATGAGGTGGCTGAGCTTCTGGATTATATCGAACATGCCGGGGACAGCCTTACTGGACAGAAAAAAGCATATTATGAAAAAACAAAAGAACGGGATTTAGCCATTTTCACACTTCTGCTGGGAACAGGCATCCGCGTTTCTGAATGCGTGGGACTGGACGTGGAGGATATTGATTTTCAAAATGGAGGGATCAAGGTACACAGAAAAGGCGGCAATGAAATGATTGTTTATTTCGGCGGGGAAGTTGCCCAGGCTCTGATGGATTACCTGGCAGTCAGAAAGGGCATCACACCGCTGCCTGGACATGAGCACGCACTCTTCTATTCTACACAGAGGAGGCGCATCGGTGTGAAAGCTGTGGAAAATCTGGTGAAGAAATATTCCCAGCAGATTACAACCACAAAAAAAATCACCCCCCATAAACTCCGCAGTACATACGGTACAGCGTTATATGAAGAAACGGGTGATATTTATCTGGTGGCAGATGTACTCGGACACAGGGATGTAAATACTACCCGAAAACATTATGCTGACCTGGGGGATGCCCACAGGCGCAAGGCCGCTTCTGCCGTTCGTCTGAGAGAAAAATAAGAAAAGTAAAAAAAGAGCATCTGTCTACGAAAATCAGCCAAAGACAGACGCTCTTTTCTCGTTTTAATTTGTGTGATTTAAGGCTGGCGGACAAATTCCAGAGGGTTCTGATGCACATCGTTAAGCCTTACCCCAAAATGCAGATGGGGTCCTGTGGACCATCCTGTACTGCCCACATAACCAATTATCTGTCCTTTTTTTACTCTGCTCCCTTCTTTTATCCCAGGTTTGAAGCGGGTCATATGCATATATTCCGTTACGAATCCATTGTGATGATCGATTTTCATGTGATTGCCTGCAGAGTCACTGGATTCCCGGACAATGACCGTCCCCGCCCTTGCCGCGCAGATGGGAGTATTCATATTAGCAGGAATATCAATGCCGCCATGATTGCTGGTTCCCACAGGCATTGGCCCCCGATATCCAAAATAGCTGGAAATATAATTCCATCTCGCGCTCAAAGGCCAGCGGAACACAGATTTTCTCTTTTTTGCATTTATGATTTCCAGCATTCCGTTTTTATTTACATAATGTTTTTTATCCACCCAGATTTTTTCAGCCAATTTTCCGGTGGGATAAAAATAATATTTTTTATTATGAATCTTCACCCATCCAGTGCGCATCACACCCTTTTTACTGAAAAAATATTTTTCTCCGCCTTTTTTTAACCAGCCGGTTTTTAAGGCTCCGTCAGAACCGGCATAATATCGTTTTCCATCCACTTTAAACCAGCAGCCTGCCTTCAGTCTTCCGCTGTTTTCCTGGAAATAATAACGTTTTCCGCCGATTGTGTGGAAACCAACTGCTTTTTCCCCGGAACGTTTGGATAAATAATAGATATGATTGTTCCAGGACAGCCATCCTCTATATAAAACTCCGCTGCTTTTTTTGTAATATCCCTTTCCATCCACATACACCCATTTACCGGAAGCTGATGCCGGTTTTTCCCATACGCTGAAATTGGATGTAAAAGCCGCATACACCTTATGTGTTCTTGTCACAGAGACTGCTGCGAAAAGGCATAACAGCAGTAAAACAATTCTCTCTTTCGTGGTCTTACTCATCTTTTTCAATTTCCTTCCTGTTCATTATTATAAATCGCGCTCATCTAATATTATAGTGAATGGCCCGTCATTTTCAAGTAAAATTTTCATATGAGCGCCAAAAACACCTTTTTCCACCACAGGAACAGATTCTTCGCATTTTTTGATAATGTACTCGTATAACTCTTCTGCCTTCTGCGGACTGCCTGCCCGTATAAAGCTGGGACGGTTTCCTTTTTTACAGTCAGCATACAGAGTAAACTGCGAAATCAGCAGCAGCTGTCCCTGTACGTCTTTCAGTGAAAGATTGGTTTTTCCCTGTTCATCCTGGAAAATTCTCAGGCCCAGCATTTTTTTCACCATTTTATCTGCGGATTCTTTTGTATCATCCTCTCCCACTCCGATCAGCACAAGAAATCCTTCCTGAATTTCTCCCACGATTCTGCAGTCTACGGTTACGCTGGCGTGGTCGACTCTTTGAATGACAAATTTCATATTTTTCCTCCTGTTATCCACAATTTGTTTTTTGAAAAGAGAATTTTTCACATAATTACTCTTCTTCTGCTCTGTATTCATCCATATTATTGTCAAGATAACTGTTAGTTTCACACGGCAGATGTTTATAACTCAAAGTTTTCTCAATATATCTCCAGAAAAGAGCATAAAGAACTGCACAGACAGGTACTCCCACAAACATTCCCACAATTCCAAATAAACCGCCCCCCACTAAAATAGATAAGATTACCATAAAACTGGACAATCCTGTTGACTCTCCCAGGATCTTGGGACCTAAAATATTCCCGTCAAACTGCTGGAGAACCAGGATGAAAATAATAAAATACAGACTTTTTATAGGGCTGACCAGTAAAATCAAAAACGCACAGGGAACGGCTCCCAGATATGGACCGAAAAAGGGAATAATATTGGTCACTCCCACAATCACACTCACCAGAACCCGGTATGGCATTTTCAAAATACCGGTTCCCAGATAACACAAAATCCCGATAATCAGGGAATCAACCATCTTTCCAATAATAAATCCGCCGAAAGTCCGGTGGGTAAATCTCAGATTTTCCAATATACGTCCGGCCCATCGCTGGGAACATAAGGCGTACAGGAGCATTTTCCCCCTTGCGGTAAATGTTTCTTTATCTGCCAGAATATAGACAGATACGATAATTCCGATCACAATATTTTTAAAAAAAATCAGCACATCCCACACGCCAGAGGACAGGTGCAGCAGCGCTCCCTGCAGCTGAGGAAGTATGTCCCGTGTGAGATAATTCTCAAACCGGACTGCATATTTGTCGAACAGCCCCAAAACAAATGCATTGAGATCCGGATTGTTGTCCAGGCTTTTGCCTGCCCACTTCTGCATGTCATCCATAAACTGCGGAAAATTGTTGATGATATTTACAGTACTATTTAAAATCTCCGGCAGAATGGTCATCAAAAGAGAGTATACCACCCAGCATAATAAGAAAACAGCCAGCAGGATGCAGAAATAACGAATCAGCTTTCTGCTCTTCTTTCCCACTTTGCGGTTTCTGGAAGCCAAAAGGGGATAAATCACCTTTTTTTCCAGGAAATTCAGTACTGGATTCAGCAGATAGGCAATCACTGCGCCGTAGATCAGCGGCATCAAAATCCGAAGGACAACGCTGATTCCATCAATGATGATATTCATGTGAAAAATCCCAAAATAAAACAGCATGCTGGCAGCAGCCGCAAGAAATCCTGTAATTCCCCAATTCAAATAAGGGTTGTCTTTAAAAAATTTCATATATTTCTTAAAATTCCTTTCATTTTACCCATATTATAATGTAATATTTTGTAATAATTATAACATATTGGAAAAGATTTGTATATATTTTATTTATAAATAGTTCTGTCATCTGATGATGCCCCTGTCAGTGGATCACTGCTGCTCTCCTGCTGTTTCATAAGGAACTAACCTGTGACAGGCGCTCTGGATTCTCTTACCTGGCCGCAAATAGGAATTCAGTTGATTTGTGCAGGGGAGAACGCTATAATGGACTATATGGATAACTGACTTAAAAATATTTAAATAATCAAATAAATGTGGAAAGGATATCAAATGAAATTACAACAGATGCTCAGTGTAGTTCGAAAGGCTGTGGACGAGTTTCAGATGATTGAGACAGGAGACAGGATTGCCGCAGGGGTTTCCGGTGGGAAGGACAGCTTGGCTATGCTGGCGGCACTTCGGGAACTGCAGCGCTTCTACCCTCATTCCTACAGTTTGGAGGCTGTTACGGTGGACCTGGGATTTCCAAATGTAGATTTTTCTATGATTGGGGAGTTCTGCCAGAAGCTGCAGGTGCCTTTTACAAAGGTGGACACCACCATCGGAGAAATTATTTTTGACAGCAGAAAAGAAAAGAACCCCTGCTCGCTCTGCGCAAAGATGAGAAAGGGGGCTCTGAATCAGGCCGCGAAAGAATTGAACTGTAATAAAATTGCTTATGCCCATCATAAAGATGATGTGGTGGAAACCATGCTTTTGTCCCTGATTTTTGAGGGGAGATTTCACACATTTTCCCCGGTTACTTATTGGGACCGGATGAAGCTCACATTGATCAGGCCTATGATCTTTATGGATGAGGCAGATATTATCGGTTTTCAGAATAAATACCAGCTTCCTGCGGCAAAAAGCCCCTGCCCAGCCGATGGCCATACGAAAAGGGAGTATGCCAAGGAGCTGTTAAAGGGGCTGAACCGGGATTATGCGGGGACAAAGCAGCGGATGTTTACCGCTGTCCTGAATGGGGGCTTAAAAGGCTGGAATATCAGACAGGAGTCTCGAAAACCTTCAGCGTCTGAATGATACATTCTACAGTCTTGTCGATTCCCAGTTTTCCGCTGTCAATAGACAGATGATAGCTGGAGGCATCTCCCCAGCGTTTATTCGTGTAGTAATTGTAATAGCTGGAGCGGCTTTTGTCTGTCTTTTGGATGGCATCCCGGGCTTTATTATCTTTCATATCATATTTTTGGGCAATACGGCGGATACGCGATTCCATGTCTGAGTGGATAAATACAGAGAAACAGTTAGAAAATTCCGACAGCGCGTAATCTGCACAGCGGCCCACCATCACACAGGGCCCTTCCATAGCCAGCTTTTTCACTGCTTCAAACTGTGCCAGGAATACTTTGTGGTTAATGGGCATATCGGTAAAAGCGGCAGAGCTGTAACCGAATGAGTAGGTGTCCATAACCAGGGAATAGAGAAAGCTGTTTGTAGGTTTTTCATCGTGGTTCTCAAACAGCTCTTTACAGATACCGCTGTCATTGGCGGCCCGTTCCAGAAGCTCTTTATCGTAAAAGGGAATTTCCAGTTTTTCTGCCAGTTTTTCTCCGATCTCCCGGCCGCCGCTGCCATATTGGCGTCCAATGGTGATAATTGCATTTGTCTTCATACTTTTACTCCTCCTATTTTATCATTTTCAATTTTTCCAGTAATTCAAGAAAAGATTCCGGAAAAGGCGCGGATACTTCCAGGTATTTCCCTGTAGCCGGGTGCTGAAAGCCCAATACGCGGGCGTGAAGCGCCTGTCCAGGCAGATGATATGGATTTCCGCCATTTTTATTGTATAAGAAATCACCCGCCAATGGATGCCCTATACTGGCCATATGGACACGGATTTGATGGGTGCGCCCTGTCTCCAGACGACACTGTATATGGGTGAATCTGCCGTGATACCGTTCTAATACTTGATAGTGGGTGACAGCATGCCTGCCGCTTTTTGAATGGACAGACATCCTCTTGCGGTCTGTGGGATGCCTGCCCACCGGCGCATTGATGCATCCCTGGTCATCTTTTATATTTCCATGGACAACGGCGTGGTAGAGCCGGTGTATGGTATGTTCTTTTAACTGCTCTGCCAGATTCTGGTGGGTACGGTCATCTTTGCAGATAACCAGCGCACCGGAGGTGTCTTTGTCAATACGGTGCACGATTCCCGGCCGCAGTTCTCCGTTGATTCCGGACAGGCCCTCGCCGCAGTGGGCCATAACAGCGTTCACCAGCGTATGCTCTGTGTGGCCGGGAGCCGGATGCACCACCATGCCCTGGGGTTTATTCACAATCAGCAGAAACTCATCTTCATATAAGATATCTAAGGGAATGGATTCCGCAATTACGGATACAGGCTGGCTTTCCGGAATATATACGCACACCGTGTCCCCTGTCTGGAGACGGAAGCTGGGTTTTACGGGCTTTTGATTCACCAGGACATTGCCCTCTTTAAGAAGTTTCTGCAAGCGGGAACGGGAAACGCCCTCTTCTTCCAGGCACAGGGCCTTGTCAATGCGCATCTGGTTCTGGTCCGGGGAAACCACCACTACTTTTTTTCGCTCTGTCATCCCTTTTTCCTCTGCATAAATGAAAAATCTTCTTCCTGATACACAAAGCAGACATAGATAAACAAACAGATACTGCTGACTACCACATAAATATCCGCCACATTAAACACAGGAAAATCAATCAGAGAAAAATAGAAAAAATCCACCACATATCCGTGTAAAAGGCGGTCAATCCCGTTACCCAAAGCTCCTGCTGATAAACCGGCCCCCAAGGCGTAAAAGGGGATATAACGGCTGGATGGAGGCGTTTTATACAGGAACCATGCCACTCCTGCCAGAAACACTGCACACAGCACGAGAAAGACGATTTTCTGATTTTGGAACAGACCGAAAGCTGCGCCCCTGTTTTCCAGATAATGCAGTTGAAACACACGGGGAATCAGAATAATGTCTTCCTTTCCCCGCAGATTGACAGCGGCCAGATATTTGGCCAGCTGATCAATCAGAACCAGGGCAAGGGCGCTTCCGGCAGTCCATATAAGATATGTTTTTTTCTTTTCCTTCATGATACGCCTTTCAGATAATCAATGGCTGCCCGCAGTTCATCCTCACTCACTGTATGGTCTGCAAATGCCTCTCCGATTTTCCGAAGCAGAATGAAACGGACCCTTCCCTGGGACATTTTTTTATCTTTTCTTGTGGTTTCCAGAAGGTCTTCTGTGGATAAGTCTGCCTTGATTTGTACTGGAAGATGGAAAAGTCCGTTGATTTTTTCTATTTTATCCAGCACATCTTTTTCAATCAGGCCCCGGCGCTGGGATAAAAATGCTGCCGCTGTATATCCCAGGGCCACACACTGTCCGTGGAGCATCTGAAAGTCCATCTTTCTCTCTATGGCATGTCCAATGGTATGTCCCAGATTCAAAAGAGCCCGGAGGCCTTTCTCGTGGGGGTCCTGCTTCACAATGTCTCCTTTGATTTGGCAGCTTCTGAAAATCATCTCCTGGAGTGTGCTAAGCTCTCTGTCCAGGATGGACATATGGTGTTCTTCCAGCCACTGGTAGTAGGCCTCATCTTTCAGCAGACCGTGCTTTAAAATCTCTGCCATGCCGCAGGCAAATTGCTCTTTGTCCAGCGTATTCAGTGTATTCAGATTCATATACACCAATTTGGGCTGATGAAACGCTCCCACCATATTTTTATAGCTTTCAAAGTCCACCCCTGTCTTTCCCCCAATGCTGCTGTCCACCTGGGCCAGCAAAGTGGTGGGAACCTGAACAAAGTCAATGCCTCTTAAGTAAGTGGCTGCAGCAAATCCCGTTAAATCTCCGATTACCCCGCCCCCTAGAGCCAGCAGGAGATCTCTGCGCTCAAAATTATTGTGGATTAAATGGGCATATAAATCCTGAACAGTCGATAACTGTTTATGGGCTTCTCCGGCCTCCATGACAAAGCAGGTAACTTTTGAAAAGACTTTCTTCAATTCATCTTTTACAGCCTGGCAGTACAAAGGATCCACATGGGTATCTGTCACCACACAGACTTTCCCATCTGTCTGCCGGCATTGTGAGAGAGCCTCTGTCAGTCTGGAGAAGTCTTTTTCCAGATAAATAGAATAGGAAAAATCTTTGTCCCTTTCCACCTGCAGTCTGTTTTTTTTGTCCATCTCCTATCCTCCTGTTAATCTGTATTTTATTGATATCGTTCCAGAAGTACCCGGTATTTTCCCTTTTTAGTCTGGGAAAGAATCTGCCGGAAGCAGAACTTCCCTTTCCCCCTGACAGACACAATATCGCCTTCTTTCAGTGTATATGCATTTGAAACAATAAGAATGCTGTTCACATACACCTTTCCCCCCTGAATCAGAGGAAGTATCTTGGTCCGGGAACTGGAAAAAGCGGCCGCTGCCACCGCATCCAGACGCGCAGAGGAGACTGTGGCCTGAACAGGCTCTCTCACTGGCTCCAGAGGAGTTTCCGCCTGGGGTGCAATCTGGGTATGCACCGCTGTGTGGCGGACTTTTACAAGCTCCTGTACAAAAAAATCAGCCATGGAGTCCACGCAAAAGAACCAGGCATCTTCCCCGCGAATCAAGATATCGCCGATTACGCTTCTGTCCACACCCAAATGTACCATAGCGCCCAGATAATCCCGATGGCTTAAATTTTCCTGGAATTTTTTTGTATCTTTTGTGATTTTCAGGCAGGTAATGGGATAATCCCATTCATAAAAAAGAGCGTCAGGGATAAAGGCTGCCATCTGACGCTCCGCACACTCATACCCCCCGGAAGTTTCCATGGCAATGCCAGAAAAGTCTTTTCCCAGGTTGTGAATCATGTGTAGCTGGTGAAGATCCAAAAATTCAGTAAACATAACTATATCCCGTTGAAAAGCCATGTTTTTTAAATCTTCTATCCGGTTTTTGAAAAAGGTATCTGTTTTATTCATTTCTTCAGCTCTGTACGTGCGGAAGGAAGCGCACTGGTCAAAATATCCTGGAAATCGCCGGATATATCCACATTAAACGGTGTAAGAATAAAAATATAGCCGGATATCATCTGGATTCCTCCATTTAGGGAATAACAGCATCCTGACGTAAAATCAATGATGCGCTGTGCCATGTCCACATCTACCCCTTCCAGATTCAAAACTACAGTACAGTTGGACATTAGTGTATCGGCAATTTCCTTTGTATCGTCCATACCTGTGGGACGGATTACACACACTTCCATGGATTGTCCTTTTTTTGGAGTGCGCATAGGAGTAATTTTTGAAGAAGCTGTTTTTACAGTTTTTCCATTTAGCTTTTGTGCTGATTTATCTGATTTTGCAGAACTTCTCGGCTGTGGCTCATCATAGTATTCATCTTCGTCATCAGTTTTCTGGAATTTATCGAAAAATTTTCTCCGGGGTCTCTGCTCCTCAAAGTCATCGTCAAATTCATCATCCAGAAAATCATCGTCGTCGTAATCGTCGTTGAGCTTAATTGCGTCCAGGAACTTGTCAAAAACACCCATTTCTATTCTCCAATCTCACTTCAGTCAGCAACGTAAGAAACTACATTACAACTGGTAATTCCGGCTTCCGAATATACCTGTCCCTACCCTCACCATGGTAGAGCCTTCCTCTATGGCGACTTCATAGTCTCCGGTCATGCCCATGCTCAGTACACACATATCTACATTATCAATGTTTTTTTCATCAATGTCAACACTTAATTTTTTCAATTGGCGAAATACCCATCTGTTTTCCTCCGGATTTTCCACAAAAGGTGCAATGGTCATAAGGCCCTTTATCTGAAGATTGGGAAAGGTACTGATTTGTTCTGCCAATGGCAGGGTATCTTTGACAGAAAGTCCGAATTTACTGTCTTCTTCTGCCACGTTTACCTCCAGAAGAATGGGCACAGACACCTGGTGTTTGGCAGCCTCTGTCTGAATGGTCTCAGCCAGACGCAGGGAATCTACTGAGTGTATCATGGCGGCTTTATCTATAATGTATTTCACTTTATTTCTCTGAAGATGTCCGATCATATGCCATTTTACATCTGCCGGCATCTGAGGGTATTTATCCATAATTTCCTGCACTTTGTTTTCACCAAAATACCGCATCCCGCAGGCGTAAGCCTCTTTTAAGTCTTCCACAGGTTTTGTTTTGCTCACGGCTATCAGTGTAACTTCTTCCCGGTTTCTTTTGCTTTTGCTGCAGGCACGGCAGATATTATTTTCCACTATTTCCAATTGTTCTTTGATCATATTCTCATCCCCTTTACATATTCTCCTCTTTTACCTGTGAAGCATCCAGTATAATATGATCATACTGAGACAGGCCGTATTCGGTATTTTTCTCTATAATACAGAACTCTTCATTCTGCTCAATAATATTGATAAAGCGGAATACAGCATACCCTTTATTGATACAATAAGCTCCTTCCAGAGCCGCTGTATCTTCCACCACATAACGGTCATTGGAATCCGGATTCAGAAGAATGGTTCCTTTGGGAAATGCTGAGGTGTCCACATAACAGTAATTTTCATCCTGTTCATAGATCACTGTGCTCACAAACTTGGCATCTGCTTTTCCCCTCTTTTTACTACTGCCTTCCATCAAAAAACCAGCTTCGCCTGAATCACTCTCCACTTTTTGATACTCTATGGGAATCATATAAAAGTCTTTATTTACAATGGAAGTCAAAGGTATTTTCAGGCCGCTCTGCACATTTGTCACCAGTTCAATGTCCAGAAAACGTTCACCTGCATAGCGGATCAGGCCGCTGCCAAATTCAATATTTCCATACTTTTTTCCATCCCGTTCTATAATAGAGAAGTCTCCGTTCTGGGAAACGTTATCTTTCAGAAAACGGACTTTGATCACAGTTTTGTCAGCCAGAGCACTGGCCTGCCGGTCGCTTAACGGAATGATTAAGTTCCAGGTTTCCCCTGTGAGCAGCCGGTAAACCGCATCTCCGGCCTGTATGGGATCTTTTGTTTTCAGGCCTTCCTTGTGGTATGCTATCTGGTCAAAATCAGCCTCTGTGAAGCTGTCTACAGTGGTATTCTCATACCCGTCACGGGAAAAAAGAATAATTCCTTCCCCGCGGGTGCGGATTAATGTCTGCCCCCCCATGGTCAGCGCAGGGGCCTGTTCTGCTTCCTGCATACTGTTTTGATTATCGACAGAATACTGGAGAATACTCCCCCCCAGATCGTATTTAAAATTATAGGTGCTGCTGAAATTTTCCGGCTGGAATCCATAGGAAAAGCTGTTCATCTGTTCCCGAAGCATCGCCAGATCTTCCTCTGTTAATGCCTGTGCCGCAGCCTGCATCTGCTGTTCTCCTAAACTGTAAACAATTGCAGAAGCATTTATTTTGATCCCTTCACGGGTGTAATAATTCAGGTATCCGCCTGTATCCGCGGTAACCACCTGCTCATTATAGAGGGCAAGTCCTGTATAAGTCTCATTTTTGGACAAAGGTCCCGCCACCACCTGGTAGGATGTAAAATGAACGGATGTAAAATACAAAATAATGCTGAACAGCATGTAAATAAATAAACACCCGAATAAAATGGTGCCGATATTCAGCGTAAAAACTCTTTTAAAATCTTTCCACCGGACTTTGCTGGAAGGAAAGGGAATCTGTTTATTACCTGCCAATAGGCCTCCTCCTTTAACAGATATATGCATTATATTTAATCTATGGTATTCTACCACATTTTTAGGAATTACGCAAATCTGCCGCTGTGCATAAATTCAAATAACCAGGGAAATACTACAATATGACCATAACCAATATGAAAACAGGAGGGATATGCCATGAATTCAAAAGGTCTGGATTATACAGCATTAATCATCGCCATAGTGGGAGCCGTGAACTGGGGGTTAATCGCACTGTTCCGGTTTGACCTGGTTGCTTTTATCTTTGGTAATATGTCCTGGGTTTCCCGTATTGTATACGGGCTTGTAGGAATCTGCGGGCTTTACCTGATCAGCATGTTTGGCAGGGTTGGAACCACTGCTATGGAAGTCCACGAATAAAAACTGGGAATAAAAAAGCAGGGAAAGGTACTCTCTTTGGTATCTTTCCCTGCAGTTCCTTATGTAATTCTATCCAATAATTTCTTATAATGCTGTTACAATTTTAGACTGGAGAGATGCGGGTATTTCTTCTTTGTTCAGAGATATACTGATCACAAAGGTAAGATTGAACTTCTGTCCGATGGCATCTAACTGAGTCAATGTATCGGTCACATCCTGTCCTTCCAGTTTGGAAATTGTTAGAAAACTGTCCAGATAAATCTCCTCCAAATCGTGGTCCTGGGAGATAATTCCGCAGATAAATCCCACAAATTCATCGCTGTTTTTCAATGGGAAGGCAGATACATCAATCAGCCGTATTTTATTATTTAATTCATACATATGTTTTGTGCTCTTGTCCAGATACACAATGCTGCCGTTTGCGCTTTTGATTGCGCTGTTTACTCTTTCCAATAAAACTTTTGTTTTACCTTTGCCCTTCTTTCCTACTATTAGTTCAACCATCCTGCTTTCCTCCTTAGAAACATAGGTATTTTTAACAAATTTCTATTTGTGATAGTTCAATTATAGTGCATATAGGCAAAAAGTTCAATCATTATTTTCAGGAATTAATATGTTCTAATAATTGATTCATTTGTTCATACAAAACAGGTTTGGATTCGGCATTTGTCACAATGCTGATGAAAGTTTTACCGTATTCGTTCTGACATACCAGTGCCAGACAATTCCCTGCCTCGTCGGTGGTACCGGTTTTTCCTCCCAGCACGGTTACTCCTTTCGGCTCTGTGGCTTCTCCGATCAGATAATAATCTGTAGATTCCAGATACATGGAATTCTCCTGCCCTGCGGCATTTTTGACGGGAACGGTAAACGCGCTCATCTGGATAATCTCCACAAATTTGGGATATTTTATTGCCTCATTCAGCATAAGATAAATATCATAAATGCTTGTATAGTGTTCTGTGCTCTGCAGGCCGTGGGGATTGACAAAATGAGTGTTAGTCATGCCCAGACGGGACACTTCCTCATTCATCATCTGCACAAAGTTTTCCTGGGTGCCTCCCACATGTTCTGCGATAGCCGCACCAGCATCATTGCCGGAATAGACCAGCAGGCCATACAGCAGGTGTTCCAGAGTAAGGGAATCTCCTGGTCTCAGGCCGCAGAGCTGAGAGCCTTCTTCCAGAATCAGCGCTTCCTGGCTGACAGTGACCACATCACTTAGATTGCCGTATTTTAATGCTATAATCGCAGTCATGATCTTTGTGATGCTGGCCGGATACAGCTTATCATAAATATTCTGGCCATACAGCACTCTTCTGCCGTCTAAGTCAAACAATCCGCCATACTGGGAGGGATCCTGGCTGATTCCTTCCAGAGGAACAGACCCCGATGCAGATACACACAGATCTTTAGCAAAACTGTCCTGTACCTGATTATCGGTGATTTTCAGCTTTCCCGGAAAATGACCGGACACCTGAAAATCCAAAGGCAGTGTGGTCTTCACATCAGAAAGCCAGAAAATATAAACATATACACCTCCAGAGACAATGACCAGAAGCAGCAATACTAAAAGAAGTGTTCTGCCAGCTTTGTGTCTGCGCTTTTTCTGGGGTTTTCTTTTTCGAGCCATAACAATTTCTCCCTTCTGGAACTGTCAGGTATTTTACATCTTAAAGTATTCTTTACACAAACATAATTATTTATGCCAGGAAATAGACGTTTTATAAGAACTGCTCTGCAGCCCCACATTTAATACCAGTCCCATGCCAATATAAAGACTGACTACAGAGGTGAGTCCGTAACTGATAAACGGAAGAGGGGTTCCGGTATTGGGCATGATTCCCGTGGCCACACAGATATTGATAAAGCTCTGGAGGGCCACAAGGGTGGCTACTCCGCAGCAGATTAGTTTTCCGGACAGGTCTTTGGCACGCAGACTCATACGGATACATTCCAGTGTAATCCACAACAAGACAATGATAATAATGCTGCATCCAATAAATCCCAGTTCCTCACCTGCCACAGCGAATATAAAGTCTGTCTGAATCTGAGATACAAAGTTGCCTTTATTTGCCGAAGATTCCTGATTATTCAGCCCTTTTCCGGTCAATTCACCAGAGCCAATGGCCAGCATGGAATTGTTCTGCTGCTCCACATCGTCGCTGTATTCTTCGCTTTCCGGATACAAAAAGGACATAATCCGTTTGCGCTGGTAATCCTGAATCAGTTTCTGATCCGGCTGTACCACAATGGATAAAAAGATGATCATCAGAGGTGCCAGAATTAGCACCGCACCGCCGATGATTTTATAATTCAGCCCTGCGATATAAATCAATACACAGAACATGGCAAGCACGGTAATGGTGTTCTTTAAATCCGGCTGCTGATAGATCAGCACAAGGGGAATGGCCAGCAGAACAAGACATTTTACAATTGTCTTGATAGTATTCAGGTCATTCTCATGGTCCATCAGATAACGGGAAAAAAACAGTATGAGCAATATCTTTGACAACTCTGTGGGCTGAAACCGAAAGCCCGCAATATCAATCCAGCGGGTTGCCCCTCCAGCGGTATCTCCCATGAGCCTGACGCCCAGAAGCATGACAATATTAAACAGATAAATCAGCCAGTAGAAATTCAAAATCCAGCTGAAATCCATCAGGGATACCACAATCATAACGCTGACACCCAGCACTGCTCCCATAATCTGGCGGGACTTCAAAGATTCCATGGCACTGCCCACCAGCAGTACACCGATGGTGGTGATACCCAGCAGTAACAAGACCAGTCTGAAATTATAAAATCTTAATTTATATTGTTTTAACATAATCCCTTTGGTAATCCTTCTCTTGTAATATGGGAATCCGGGCCAGAACCATGGGCGGATTCTGCTGAAACTGTACCTGGATTCCCTTTTTATCCACGGGAAGATACTTGTCCATGGCCTGTACCAGATCGTTCTGCATCATCTGCATGGTGTCTGTGGAACAGTCCATCCGTTCCGATAACAAAACGTTTTTCAGCCGGCTCCTGGCTACAGAGCCGGACTTTCTTCTCTTCTGTGAACCATTTCGTGTCATAAAAAGCATTTCCACGACCTCCTTTTAATTTCGGAATAATTCAGTCATTTTGCGGAAAATACCTTTTTTCATATTAAAATTCAGAAATGGTACTTCTTCCCCTGTAATGCGGCGGCAGATATTCAAATATCCCTGCTCCGCAGGGGAATGATTTCCGGATAACGGAACACCCTGGTTTGTGGCAATGACAATCTGCTGGTCATCGGGTACAATGCCCAGAAGCCGGATGGCAAGTATCTCAATCACATCGTCCACGGACATCATATCACCTTTCTGGATCATATCCGGCCGGATTCGGTTGATAATCAATTCGATTTGATTTACATCATTGGCCTCCAGAAGGCCAATAATCCGGTCAGCATCCCGGATTGCTGATACTTCCGGCGTGGTTACCACAACAGCCCTGGATGCGCCCGCGATGGCATTTTTAAAGCCCTGTTCGATTCCTGCCGGACAATCCAGAATAACATATTCAAAATGGCTGCTCAGTTCCTCTGTAAGTTTGATCATTTGTTCCGGAGTTACTGCTGTCTTGTCTTTTGTCTGTGCAGAGGGAAGCAGGTATAGATTATTATATCGTTTGTCCCGTATCAATGCCTGTTTCAGACGACAGTTTCCATAGATGACATCTACCAGGTTATATACAATCCGGTTTTCCAGCCCCATAACCACATCCAGATTGCGCAGTCCGATATCGGTATCCACAACCACTACTTTCTTACCCAGCATGGCCAGACCGGTTCCAATATTAGCTGCAGTGGTGGTTTTTCCCACGCCTCCTTTTCCGGATGTTACTACAATTACCTCGTTCATACAAACCTCCTGATTTTACAATGGACTTTTTACCCTCTTTTGTATGATCTTAGTTATCGTATCTTTATTTTCCGCCCGCATTCAGACAGATACCGGTGCATTAGTCATTACTGGCGTTGCTGGATGTATCAGATGCAACACCGGTGATAACTTTTTCACGTCTCTGTTCATTAAAATGATACTGAAAGATACCGCTGGCCACCAGACACGCATTACCCGAAGAGTAACCATGGGGAATTCTGGTCGCAACAGCAATCTGAGGATTCTCTGCCGGCGCATATCCCACGAACAGACCGTGGTCAGGCCGATATTGATTCTCCTGGGCTGTCCCGCTCTTTCCGCTTACATCTACCCCGGACTCCTCAAATTTCATATCTTTATAAGTGACCTGGATCACTCTGCGCATGCCGTTGTGAATGGCATCCCATGTGGATTGGGGAAGTTCTGTTGTATTTTCCAGCTTCGCCTCATATTCTCTTAAGGGACTGCTCTGAGAATCTGTGATTTTCTGTATCAGAGACAGCTTATACCCCTGGCCGCTGGTGGCAAGAGTTCCCACATATCTTGCAAGGCCCACAGTGGTGAACAAATGGGTTCCCTGACCCATGTAAGAGGGGACAGCCATCTGGTCGGATACCTGGGGGTCCGCCTCGGAGATTTCCACACCGGAAGGCTTGTCCAGGTTCAGAATCGACGCATATCTGCTCATATTCTGCAGACTGATATTTTCAGAAAATCTGTGGTTCTGGTCCATTCCCAATTCAAAACCAATTTCATTAAAATAGTAGTTGCAGGATTGTTCCAGTGCACCTTCCACCTCCAAAGGGCCGTGTCCGTAAGTATTCCAGCAGTCAATATGAGGCTCCACTTTTTCAAAAGAACCCGTGCAGTCAATCATAGTTCCTGTACTGACAATACCGCTTTCCAGACCCGCAATGGCTGAAACCATCTTAAAAGTGGAACCAGGTGCTGTCTGCTGCTGGGTCGCTTTGTTGAAAAATGGCTGGGACAAATCGTTTGCTATTTTGTTATAATAGTCAACGTCCATAATATTTGCCAGCCGGTTGTTATCATACCCCGGATAAGTGACACAGGCCAGCACCTGGCCATTGTTGGGGTCTGTCACAACTGCAGATCCGGAACAGGGGTCTAAGGCCAGCTGGCCCGGTGTGATTTCCAGTGAGTTAATCTTGGAAATCATGAACTGATATGCGCTGGTCTGCCCTCCTGCCAGGGATTCATACATTCCGTCCTCTTTATCCAGTACTCCCTGATCGTACAGTGTGATACATAAACTGCCAGGGTCTATGTTATCATTTAACAGCATGTACTTATACAACAGCTTTCCAAAGGACAGATCCGTCATAAGATAATCTGCCAGATAATTTGCCAGCTCTAGATATACTTCCCTGGAATCCAGATAATCACCTTGGGGCGAGATCTTGGATATTTCAATCCATTTTTCTCTGGCCGCGTATGTTAAATATTCCTGCAGACTGATGGTCTCTTCCTTGGCCCACGCCTGATAGGTGGGGTCTGTGGTGTCAATGGCATCCTGATCCAATACCTCCAGCTGGAGTGTGAGCAGGTCATCTACAATATAGTCCAGATATTCCTGCATCTCTTTATCCAGATCTTTATATGCCAGCGGGTTTTCTCCTGTAAGCTCCTCTTTTATTCTATCAAAAACTTCCGTCTGTTTTTGTTGAAACGAGACATATAATTGTTTTTCTGTCTCACTGGCGTCCGCTGCTGAAAAATGATCAATATCAATCACATTATTCTGCACCAGCGCATTGTACACATCATAGATGGGAACCGCAATCTGCACGGTATCCGTAATCTTGGTTTTATCAAATGTTTTTTCCGGTGATATATGGCTGAGCAGCACACCGGCAATCTGCTGTTCCAGTATTTTATAGCAGGCGATTTGAAGATCACTGTCAATGGTGAGATACACATCATGGCCGGCAATGGGGTCCAGGTGGGAATCCTCGTCAATCTTCAGAACTTTTCCCAGGTTGTCCACATACACCGTCTCTTTTCCATTAGTCCCCTGAAGGTCTGTCTCCATATACTGCTCAATGCCGGATTTTCCAATAACTGATGTGGTATCGTATTTTTTTGCATTTTCTTTCTGCAGTTCCTCCAGCTCCTCGGTAGATGCCTGTCCGGTATATCCGATAATGTTGGCAAAATAAATGGCATCTTCATACTGGCGTTTGGAATCTTCAACGATATCCACCCCCTGCAGATTATCCCGGTTTTCCTGAATGACGGCCACAGATTCCTGGCTTAAGTCAGTGGCAATGGTGGCCGGCATATATTTCTGGAAACTGTTAGTGGACAGCAGATATCGTATGATGGTAATATTCATAATCTCATCAGCGGTAAATTGTTCCGGAAGCCCATATTGCTGCAGTTCTTCTTTTGTATAGGCATCTTCCCCGGAAGGGACAATGGCGAACCGCTCTGCACCCACCAGATATTCCATCATTTCTTGGGGCGATGCGTTTTTCTCATTGTCTTCCAGATCTTCAATCAGGGCACGGCCATAGATGTCCGCCCGGAAACGGTCCAGATTCACCCCTTCATTCAGGTCGAAACGGTATTCCCCCTGGTTGTTCATAACAATATGAAAATTTCTGTCTACCTTATCTCCGTACTGTTCCAGAATTTTACAGATTTTATAGGCAGTGCTGTTCAAAGTCAGGTTTTTCTCCCGGTCGGAATCATAGGTGCCGTTATCTTCAATGGTGAGCGAATAGCAGAGTTTACTGGAAGCCAGCAGTTTTCCGTTGCGGTCAAAAATACTTCCACGGGTACTTTTGATGGTCCGGGTTTTCGTAGTACGGGAGGTAAAATCTGAAGTAAATTCCTCCCCCTGTATAATCTGCAGTTCAAAGATCCGGCGTACCAGAACAACGGACATCAAGATAAATACCAGAGCCAATATAGTGGTTCTGGGAATCCGTATCCGTTTGTTTCTGAAAAATCTTTTTATTTTGTTAACCATAAAGAATCACTTTCCTTGAAATTTACACGCATAAAGCGGTGGATAATCTTATAGTATAAACGGTAGACCAGGGCTGTCAATACAAGAGTATAAATCATTTCCGGCAGAATCACACGGCGCAGATAATAGAGAAAATTTGTATTTCCCTGCAGTAAAAACAAAAAGACAAAAACCATAAAATTGTAGAAAAAATCTCCGCCTGCTGCCAAAAGCATGGGAACCTTCACGTCATCATCGTAATAAACCTGATAAAAAAATCCGCTTAAAAACCCCACATACATATAGATGCCGGCGTGTATTCCCGGATAATAGCCGTAAAACAAGTCGATGAAAAGCCCTGTCAGAAAACCGGTGAACAGGCCGCTGGTTTTTCCCCGCATCAGTCCAATGCTGACACACAGAACCACCAGAAGATTAGGAGAAATGGACCCTATGGCAATTCCTTTCATAAGTGTGCATTGAAGAAGAAAGGAAACGACTATTATGGCAAGTGTGATCAGTTTATTGCGCATTTTTCTTCTCCTTTTCGGCCTTTTCCTTCAGGTCAGTGATCACCAGTACTTTCTGCAGATGTCTGAAATCGGCAGCGGGCAGCAAATATCCCCCGTAAGTGAGATTGTTGCTGTCCTGGCTGATCTCGCTGATGTAGCCGATTAAGAGTCCTTTCACATATTTATCGCTGATATGGGAGGTCACCACCCGGTCGCCGATACTCACTTTCCCCTCAGGACTCTGCAGCTGGGAAAATTCTATTTTACCGGAATCAATCAATTCCAGGTCACCGGTGACCATACAGGTGTCTTCCGTCTCCGAAACCTGGGCGCTCACATTGGAATCATCATCTACGATAGAGCGGACTGCCGCCCAGTCAGGGCCTGCCTCTGTCACAATACCCACCAGACCCGCTCCTGCTAAAACGTTGGAATCCACGCTGATTCCATCATTGGTCCCCTTATTAATGGTAAAGCTATGGTACCAGTTTCCCGGCTCCTTGGCAATCACCTCTGCCAGTATTTTATTATACTGGGCATATTCTTGATCCAGGTCATACAGTTCCCGCAGATGAGTAAAATCTGTCTGATTCTGCACCAGTTCATTGTTCTGCAGTGTCAGCTCATCGATCTGGGCCTTTAACTTTTTATTTTCCCGGGCCAGTTTCTTTACACTCTGAAAATTGTCCTGTACGGACAACAGCCAGTTTCCGATTTTATTAATTCCCTTTTCAAATGGAATAATAATATATCCTGCCGTCTCCCGCGCCGAATCTCCAGTAATCCCCGTGGAGAAAGCGGCTGTTACCATACTGACACACACAATGGTCATCAGCAAGATCAAATGTTTACTTTTCAGACGAAAATTCCCTTTTTTCTTCATCTCTTACTCCCATGCGGCTGTATTACATTTTTTTCTGCCTGACAGGCACCGCCCATTCCTGCAGATATTTATCTTTGATAATTTTCTCCACGCCCCGGATGGTGCAGGCATCATGCATCTCGGAAAGACATACCCCATACCCTGTGAGATCTGCCAGGAATTTATCGATATTTTTCAATCGTGTACTGCCCCCTGCCAGGTAAATTCCTTCCTTCAGGATACTGTAGGCAATCTGAGGAGGTGTACGCTCCAGAAATGTTTTGATCTCATTTCCTATGACAGCGATGGGGCGCTCAATGGCATTGTTGACTGTCCTGGAGGACACCGCTTCCTCCCTGGGAAGTCCTGACAATGTGTCAATTCCGATTACTTTGCGCAGCTGTTCCTGCTGGCTGTAAAGCCCGCCGATAGAAATTTTCAGTCTGCTGGCTGTGCGGCTTCCGATTAACAGACGGTTCACCCGGCTGATCTCCTTACAGATTTCCAGGTCAATCTGCCTCCCGCCCAGCTGGAGGATTTTGCTGATAATTACCTTTCCATCGGCAATGACAGATATTTCAGTACTCTGTGCGCCTATATTGACAATCATGCTGCCTTTTGTCTTTTTAATGGATATATCCATGGCGATGGCATCGGCAATGGGTTTTTCCACAATCCGTACTTTGTTGTTCTGCAGCCATCCCCCGTTTGCCATGGAATTATAAGCCCTCTTTTCAATCTGCGTCAAATCTGTGGGAACTGCGAAATACATGGTGGAGCCGAAACCCTGCCAGGAATTGATCTTTTTTACCAGGCTGTACAGGGAGACTTCTGCTTTGACAATATCCGCGATCATGCCATTTGCCATGGGGGATTCCACAACAATATTGTCCGGTGCTTTTTCAAACATCTCATAGGCCTCGTCACCCACAGCCAGGACACGCTTCTTATCCTTCACAGCAACCATATTTTTTTCCGCGTAAACTTTATTTTTCTGATAGGAATAAACTTTGATCGTGTTGGCACCCAGATCCACTCCGTATATTTTTCGAAATAGCATTACAGTCTTTCCTTTTCCCTAAAACTTACATACGTGTGCTCACCGATAATAATATGGTCCAGAAGATGAATTCCCAAAAGCTCCCCGCCCAGTCTCACCCGCTCTGTGATCTCCACATCTGCCTTGCTGGGCGCAGGGTCCCCGCTGGGATGGTTGTGCACAAGTATAATATTCACCGCCTGAAAGCGCAGGGCTTCCAGAAACAATTCCCTGGGAGATACCAGCGAGGCATTCACAGTCCCCAGAAACAGCCGTTTTTCCCCCAGCAGATGGTTTTTCGTATCCAGCATCATACACAAAAGGACTTCCTGCTCTTCGTGGCGCAGCTCTTCCATATAATAGTCCGCGATTGTGACGGGCATGTTGAATGACAGCCTGCCTTTTGCCCTCTGCCGGGACATTCTTCTGGACAGTTCGCCAATGCATTTCAGCTGAATGGCTTTTACTTTCCCCACTCCCGGTATCTTCATCAGTTCCTGTGCGGAAAGATGATACAGCCCGGCCAGTCCCTGGCTTTTTGTATGGGGCAGATTCAGCACTTCATAAGAAAGCTCCAGAGAACTGCTTCCCCGGCGGCCGGTTCTTAATATGACGGCCAGCAGTTCCGCGTCTGTGAGATGCTCTGCCCCAAATTCCAGACATTTCTCATAGGGCCTGTCCTGTGGGGGAATATCTTTGATGGTATTTTTTTCTCTCATAAACCCTCCCACTCTCTTCGAAAGCTGTGGGATTTTCAAGTGTATTATATCTTAACACAGATTTTTTGAAATGTATACCAAATCACTGGATTTTCATATAATTTTTAGCAATTGCTTCCGCTGTTTTCAGTCCGTCCACAGCTGCGGAAGTAATGCCGCCTGCATAACCGGCTCCCTCCCCGCAGGGATAAAATCCCTGGATATTGCTCTGCATATCAGTCCCCCGCAGAATGCGTACCGGAGAGGAAGAACGGCTTTCGATTCCACTGAGCAGACAGTCCGGGCGGGCAAATCCGGGGATCTTCTTGTCAAACGCCGGTATGCCTTCACGGATGGCAGCGCTGATGGCATCCGGCAGGATACTGTGCAGACTGCTCAGCTGATAGGCACCTTTGATGGAAGGAGCCACCTGTCCCAGCTGGATGCTTGCTTTTCCCTGTTGAAAATCCTGCCACAGCTGCACCGGGATTTTTCCCTGCGCCAGCTCCCATGCCTTTTGTTCCAGCTGTCTCTGATAAGCCACTCCGCCCAGGGGAGTATCGTCTGGATAATCAGACGGGGAGACGGTGACGATTAATGCGCTGTTGGCGTTCTTCCCGTCTCTGGCGTGATAGCTCATGCCATTTATGGCAAGGGCTTTTTCTTCTGAGGAAGCATTGACTACGTATCCGCCGGGGCACATACAGAACGTATAGATTCCTCTGCCGAGGCTGGTTCTGTGGGTGAGTTTATAGCTGGCCGCGCCCAGCAGAGGGTTGTCTTTTTCGCCGTAAAGGGCCTGATTGATCATTTCCTGGGGATGCTCGATGCGCACTCCCACGGCGAAAGCCTTAGCCTCCATGGAAAATCCCCGCCTGTACAGTGTCTCAAACGTGTCTCTGGCACTGTGGCCGATGGCACATACCACTGCCTGGGCAGGGATTTTTTCTCCATTTTCCAGCAAAAGCCCGCTGATTCTGTTATCTTCACAGAGAAAATCTATCACCTGGGTGTGAAAGAGAAATCTTCCGCCCGATGCTTCAATCTGCCTGCGGATGGATTCCACAATTCCCATGAGCACATCCGTTCCCAAGTGGGGTTTCTGCTGGTACAGAATCTCTGAAGGGGCTCCTGCCTCCACAAACATCTGAAGAACGGCACGGATGCGTCCGCTGGGATCTTTTACCAGAGTATTTAATTTTCCGTCAGAAAAAGTCCCTGCTCCGCCTTCCCCGAACTGTACATTGGACCGGGGATTCAGGATGCCAGTCTTCCAGAATTTTTCCACATCTTCTTTTCTGCTGCTGACAGGTGCTCCTCTCTCAATTACCAGGGGGCAGTATCCATTTTTTGCCAATGCCAAAGCGCAGAAAAGCCCTGCAGGGCCGCTTCCCACTACCACCGGGGGAAATTTCAGGGGCTGATTTCCCGAGGCTGGAAAGTGGTATTCCGGTCTTTGAGTTGACATAATATTTTTATGGTTAATCCTACGGATGGATTCCTGTTCTGATTTTCTGCTGTTGTAGGCCACGTCAATGGTATAGACAAATTTTTTTTCTGATTTTTTTCTTGCGTCCAGAGATTGACGGACGATTTCGTAAGTAAACGCCTTTTTCACAGGAAGACTTTTCTGGATTTTACGTTCCAGGTCTTCCCTGCTGTGGCTGATGGGAAGTTTCAGCTGTGAAATCCGTATCATTACAATTTCCTTTCTTCATGGGAAGTACAGGCCATAGCCGCCGCTGCCCCGGAAGACCAGGCCCACTGCAGGTTGTAGCCGCCGCATGCCCCGTCCACATCCAGGATTTCTCCGGCGAAATAAAAGGACTTATGCAGCCTGGACTCCAGGGTATACGGGTCCACCTGCCGTAAGTCCACACCGCCCATACACACCTGGGCATACGTATAATCTTTCCAGCCCCGTATGGGAATCCGCCAGTGTTTGATCTGCCGGGCAATCCGCCTTGGCATCTCACTGTCCCGGCCTCTGCCCGCCAGATTCACCGGCAGGGAGCAGAATTTCTCCGGGAAAATCCCCCTGAGTATTTCCGTCCATGTATGAAACGGGAGTTTCTTCTTCTGGGCTCTCAGCAGATGTTCCAGGCACTTGGTGTCCATATCCGGAAAAAAATCCACATAAAGTTCCGTGTCTTTTTTCTGATGGACACTCTCCACCGCATAACGGCTCAGCTGGAATACGGGAATCCCGGATACACCATAATCGGTCAGCTGGATTTCCCCTGCTTCCCGGAAGACATATTTCCCGTTGACGCGCAGTGACGCCGCCCCATCCATGCGCAGTCCGCCCCACTGGGAAAAATATTTTCCTTCTCCCACCAGGGGAACCAGGGCAGGGAGTACTGGGAGAATTTTATGTCCAAGGCTCTCAGCCAGATCATAGCCGCTGCCGTCTGCCCCGGGGAGATTGGACGCTTTGGAGCCTGCCGCCAGGATTACCGCGTCTGTATGAAAAGTTCCTCTGTTTGTGTTCAGCTTCCAGCCAGCCCGCTCCGGACAGATGTCTACAATTTCTACCTGGGTTTTTATCTCTGCGCCCAGCCTCTCAGCCTCTGATAACAGCAGATACAGCACGGTCTTCGCCTGCCGGCTATAGGGGTATACCCAGCCATTCTGCTCCCTGATATACAGTCCCATGTCTGAAAAAAAACACAGGGTATCTTCTACCGAAAAACGGTGTAGAACTTTCTTCACTGTCTGAGGGATCTGGCTTCGGTAGGCGTCTGGCCTCATCTGGGTATTGGTCAGATTGCACCGTCCGTTTCCAGTGGCCAGCAGTTTTTTGCCGCAGGAGGGCTGGTGTTCCAGAACCATGACCTTTGCACCGGCCTTTGCCGCTGTAACGGCGGCCATCAGTCCCGCGGCCCCGCCGCCGATGACTGCAATGGTTTTCATAATTGCACCAATCCTGCTTCTGTTAATTTCTCCAGAGACATCAAGATCCCTGCCTTGGCGTGTTCCCAGGTGAGCCCGCCCTGAAAGTACACCGCATAAGGGGGCCGGATGGGGGCGTCTGCGCTCAGTTCGATGGAGGAGCCGGACACGAAGGCTCCTGCCGCCATAATCACCGGGCTGTCGTACCCGGGCATATCCCAGGGTTCCGGAACCACATAACTGTCCACAGGAGCCGCCGCCTGAATTCCCTGGCAGAAAGCTATCACCTTTTCCGGTGTGCCCAGGGTGACTGCCTGGATAATATCCTGCCTTGGCTCCTGACTGCCGGGGAGAACGGGATATCCCAGAGATTCATATAGGGCTGCAGCATAGATAGCACCTTTCAAAGCGCCTTTCACCACTGTGGGGGCCAGGAACAGGCCCTGATAAAAGGACTGCTTCACCTCTAAGCTGGCGCCCACTTCTTTTCCCAGACCGGGACAGGTCATCCGGCAGGCTGCCTGCTCCACCAGTTCCTTTTTACCCACAATGTAGCCGCCGATGGGGGCCAGCCCGCCGCCGGGGTTTTTGATTAAAGAACCTGCCATCAGGTCTGCCCCTGCGTCGGAGGGCTCCAAAATATCCACAAATTCACCGTAACAGTTGTCCACCATACAAATCACATCTGGTCTTCTTTTCTTTATAAAAGCAATCAGTTCTCCGATCTGGGCCACAGAAAATGATGGGCGGGTCTGGTAGCCCTTGGAACGCTGGATGGTCACCAGCCGGGTCTTAGGAGTCAGCGCCTGCTCAATGGCTGGATAATCAAAAGTTCCGTCTTCTTTTAGGTCTGCCTGGCGGTAGGTGACGCCGTATTCGGCAAGGGAACCTTTCTGGCTGCGGATGCCGATGACTTCTTCTAAGGTATCGTAAGGCCTGCCCACCGGGGACAACAGTTCATCTCCCGGACGGAGATTCCCAAACAGTGCCACAGCCAGAGCGTGAGTGCCACAGGTGATCTGGGGCCTCACAAGAGCGGCTTCTGTGTGAAAGATATCTGCGTACACCTGTTCCAGAGTTTCCCGTCCCACATCGTTGTACCCGTAACCAGTGGACGGATAAAAGCAGGCCTCGCTCACCCGGTTTTTCTGCATGGCGTGCAGGACTTTCAGCTGATTATATTCTGCGGTTTCCTCCAGTTTCTGGAAGCGCTCTTTTAACTGGTCTTCGATTTGTTTTCCGTAATCATATACCTGCGGCCGGATGCCGATTTTCTGATACAATTCTTTGATGGCTGATTCGCTCATAGACAAATGCCCCTTTCCCTGCAGATGTTTATCATATACTCTGCCATTGGTTCTTCCTGATAGTCAAAGTCTTCCCAGGAAACCCAGATTTTTTCTTTTTCCCGTTTGAACCAGGTCAGCTGCCTTTTGGCAAAGTGCCTGGTATTCTGCTTGATTTTTGCTGCTGCTTCTTCCAGAGAGTATTCCCCGTCCAGAAAGGCCAGCAGTTCCCGGTAGCCAAGGCCCTGCATGGACACCATGTCCCTGGTACATCCCCGGGCCTTTAACCCCTTTACTTCTTCCAGCAGTCCATCTGCCATCATCTGATCTACCCGCTCCTCAATCCGCCGGTATAATCTGGCCCGGTCATCTGTGAGTACAAAATAGGCACAAATGTAAGGGGAAATCTTCTCCTGCTGTTCCCGGTTATGAGTGGATATGGGGGTTTTGTTATCGTGGTAGAACTCCAAAGCCCGCAAAATCCGTTTCCGGTTGTTGGGATGAATCTGGCGGGCTGCCTCCGGGTCTACAGCCTGCAGCTGCCGGTGCAGCCAAAGGGCGTCTTTCTCCTGGGACAAACGCTCCAATTCCTCCCGATAACGGTTCGGTCCGGTGTTCTCCTCTCCAAAGGCAATGTCCCGGACAACAGATTGAATATAAAAGCCGGTTCCCCCTGTTAGAATGGGGATTCTCCCACGGGCATAGATCCCGGACAATGCCTCTTTTGCCATCTGCTGAAACCGGACCACATGAAATTCGTCTTCCGGATCCAGAGCATCAATGAGATGATGGGGAATGTTCTCCATCTCCTCCCGGGTGATTTTGGCAGAACCGATGTTCAAATGGCGGTACACCTGCATAGAATCTGCGCTGATGATTTCTCCGTCCAAAGCCTTGGCCAGACGAATAGACAGGCGGGTCTTTCCCACAGCTGTAGGGCCGGCCAGTACTACCAGAGGTTTTTTAAGTTCCTGCATTTTGATTCACACAATCCTTTTGAATTTTTTTTCCAGTTCTGTCCTGCTCATGGAGACAATGGTGGGCCTGCCGTGGGGACAATGATAGGGATTATTAAGAGCCAGCAGTTCATCAATTAACTGATCAGCCTCCTGGCGGGACAAAGATTGATTTCCCTTTACTGCGGCTTTACAGGCCATGGAGGCCAGACGCTCCGCAAAGAGTTCCAGTTCCTGCCCTGTCTTTTCCTTTTCCAGGCTGTCCAGAAGTTCTTTGAATAATGTCTCCCCCTGCAGGCCGTACAGATTAGCGGGTACGGCGTGGATGCTGTATTCCCGGGTTCCGAAAGGTTCGATCTCGAATCCCAGCTTCTGGAACATCCGCATATACTCCAAAAGCAGCAGTTCTTCTCTGATATCCACAGAGAGGATCAGCGGGGGGCTCAGATACTGAGAAGATATTTTCTTTTCCCGGAAATCCTGTTGAAGCCTTTCATAGAGAACTTTTTCATGGGCTGCGTGCTGGTCGATTATAAAAAACTTTTCTTCATATTCCACCAGCCAGTAGGTTTCAAACACCTGGCCGATCAGCACATGGCGGCTTCTGGCCTCCTTTGTTAAAAGCCCTGGGGTGAACAGCTCCATCTGTTCACTCTTTTTAGGGGCACTCTCCTCTTTGGGAAAAACGGTCTGCTCCCGGACAATCGGGGGACTCTGGACCTGCGGCTGTACAATCTGTCTGTAATCTACGGGCCTTTTCGGTCTTTGGGGTTCCTGGACTTCTGCTGCGCGCCGTACTTCAAAAGGTTCTGGAGTCTGTGCTTTTGGCTTGGGGAGAGCGGGTTTTTCCCTCTTTTTTTCCAAAGAGATTTCCGGGATCAGCTCCGGAGCCGCAAGAGTCTCTTTCACAGCAGCTGAGATTGCCTGATAGACTTCCTCCCCCCTTGAAAACCGCACCTGCATCTTGGAGGGATGGACATTTACATCCAGATCATTGCCGGTCATCTGAAGATTCAACACAGCAAAGGGGTATTTGTGTTTCATGGTATACCCGTGATACCCGTCTTCCAGAGCTCGTGTCACAATGGAATCTTTCACATACCGGCCGTTGATAAAATAGTTTTCGAAACCACGGTTTCCCCGTGATACCGCTGGTGTGCCCAGATAACCGGTGATTTTTAAAAAATCATTTTCCCAGGTAACAGGCAGCAGCTGTTTTACCACGTCTCTGCCATAAATTTGGTAAATCACATCTTTCATTTGATTATTTCCCGTTGTGTGCAGTTTTAACTGCCCATTTACCATATATTTTACGGAAATATCCGGATGTGACAAAGCCATCTGTTCCATCAGACTGCTGATGTATCCCCCTTCTGTGGCGGCAGTTTTCAGAAATTTTTTTCTGGCTGGCACATTGTAAAACAAATTGCGGACCAAAATGGTGGTGCCGTCCGGAGCACCTATTTCTTCCAGAGATTTTTCCACTCCGCCCTCAATCACATAACGGTTTCCAGTCATGGCAAAGGGGGTTTTTGTAATCATTTCCACCTGGGATACTGCCGCTATGGAGGACAGAGCTTCCCCTCTGAACCCCAGAGAAGCAATCTGCTCCAGGTCTTCGGCCTTTTGTATCTTACTGGTGGCATGACGCAGAAAAGCCAGGGGAATTTCTTCCTTCTCCAGACCGCCCCCGTTATCAGTAATGCGCAGGAAAGAGATTCCCCCTTCTTTGATTTCCACCGTGACTGCAGACGCCCCTGCGTCGATGGCATTTTCCACCAGTTCCTTTACCACGGAAGACGGCCGCTCTACCACTTCCCCGGCCGCTATTTTATCAATCGTATCCCGGTCCAGCACCGCAATTTTATTCATCTGCGTTCCACCTGTTCTTAATCTCATTCTGGAATTTGTACAGCAGATTCAACGCTGCCATGGGGGTCAGGTTAGAGATATCCAGTTCTCTCAGCTGACGGATAATGTCGTCATCTTTTACGGCGTCCAGCAGAGACATCTGATGCATATCAATCTGGTCAAATTTTACAGAAGTCTTTTTCCTGGGCTCAGTCAGGTCTTTGATGGCCGCAGTAATATCCGCATCGCTCAATTCCTCCACCAGTTCTTTTGCCCTTTTGATCACTGATTCCGGAATGCCTGCCAGTTTTGCCACCTGGATTCCATAGCTTTTGTCAGCTCCGCCTGTGACAATCTTCCGCAGAAATACAATGTCATCCCCCTGCTCTTTCACGGCAATACAGTAATTATTCACCCCAGGCAGTTTTCCCTCCAGCTCTGTCAGTTCATGGTAATGGGTGGCAAACAGTGTCTTGGCCCCTAAAAGCCGGGGATTACTGATGTGTTCGATCACGGCCCAGGCGATGCTCAAACCGTCAAAAGTGCTGGTTCCCCGGCCGATTTCGTCCAGGATCAACAGGCTTTTGGATGTGGCATTTCGGAGGATGTTTGCCACTTCGCTCATTTCCACCATAAAGGTGCTCTGTCCGCTGGCCAGGTCGTCGGATGCGCCCACCCGGGTGAAAATCCGGTCTACCACTCCAATGTCCGCCTGCTGGGCAGGGACAAAACTGCCGATTTGTGCCATGAGTACAATCAGGGCTGTCTGTCTCATATAGGTGGATTTTCCGGCCATGTTAGGTCCGGTGATGATGGATACCCGGTTCTTCTTGTTATCCAGATATGTGTCATTATCGATGAACATACCACCAGGGATCATATTTTCCACTACTGGATGACGACCGCACTTAATCTGGATTTTCCCGCTGTGGTTCATGCGGGGCCGCACATACTGATTCCGCTCTGCCACAAGTGCAAATGAGGTGAACACATCCAGGGCTGCCAGTGCTTTTGCCGTCTGCTGGATACGCTTTACTTCCCCGGCAATCCGGCTTCTCACCTGGGTGAACAATTCGTATTCCAAAATATACAGCTTGTCCTCTGCCCCCAGAATCATATCTTCCAGTTCCTTCAGTTTGGGCGTAAAATAGCGCTCCGCATTGGCCAGGGTCTGTTTGCGGGTATAGTCTTCCGGGACCAAATCTTTGAAAGAATTGGTCACTTCCAGATAATACCCGAACACCCGGTTATACTTGATTTTCAAATTTCTGATTCCGGTGCGTTCCCGCTCAGAGGCTTCCAGCTGGGCCAGCCACTTTGTCCCTTCGGACTTGGACTTCCGGTACTGATCCACCTGTTCGTTATAACCGTCCCGGATAATCCCCCCCTCTTTCACAGCCAGGGGCGGGTCGTCCAAAATAGCGCAGGCCACCAAATCACACAGGTCTTCCAGCCCGTCCATATCCTTATAAATCTGTTTTAAAACAGGCTGTTCAAAATTCTCCAGCAGGTTTCGGACAGGGGGAATCCGCTCCAGAGAGGTGCGGAATGCGATTAAATCCCTGGGGGTGGCAGACTGGTAACTGATACGGCTGATTAGACGCTCCAAGTCGTAAATGGGGTTTAGGTACTCCCGGATTTCATCACGGATCATAGGCGCGTCCAGGAGCGCGCCTACGGTATCCAGCCTTTCATTAATCAGCCTTTCATCAATCAGCGGCTGCTCTACATAACTGCGCAGTGTCCGGGCACCCATGGCAGTACAGGTTTTATCCAGCACCCACAGCAGGGAGCCCGTTTTATTCTTTTCACGCAGAGTTTCCACCAGCTCCAGATTGCGTCTGGTGGAGCTGTCCAGCAGCATGAAAGTTTCTGTGGCATAGGGGATGATCTTCACCATATGCATCAGAGAATTTTTTTGCGTTTCCTTTAAATATGTAAACATGGCACCCGCCGCCACAGTTCCGGTGTCGTAATCCTCAATTCCCAGGCCGGACAGATTTTTCACATGGAAATGCTCCATCAATGTGCGCCGGCACAGTTCATCGTCAAAATACCAGGAATCCAGAGTGTACAGGCAGATACCCAGGCGCTGCTTGATTTCTTCCAGGTCCAGCCCGCTGACCAGCAAAGACTCATTGCAGATAATCTCTGCTGGGACAAATTTGTTGATCTCGTCCAGAAGACGGCTGTTGGAATCAGCCTCTGTGAGAAAACAGTCTCCTGTTGTCACATCCGAGATGGCGCATCCATACCGCCCCTGAATATAGACGATGCACATGAGATAATTATTTTTGGTCTCGTCCAGTGCCTGGGTAAACTGGGTGGTTCCAGGGGTGACAACCCTTACCACGTCCCGTTTCACCAGACCTTTGCTGGCCTTTGCATCCTCCAGCTGCTCACAGATGGCCACTTTATTTCCCTTTTCCACAAGCATCTGGATATAAGTATCTGCCGCATGGAAGGGAACTCCACACATGGGCGCCCGTTCTTCCAGGCCGCAGTCTTTTCCGGTTAAGGTTAGTTCCAGTTCTTTGCTGGCTTTGAGGGCATCGTCAAAGAACATTTCATAGAAATCGCCCAGCCGGTAAAATAATATACAATCTTTATAAGCCTCTTTTGTTTTTACATATTGCTGCATCATTGGTGATAAAGCCATCAGATCATTTCTCCCATATAATAAAAGCCTTTACATTCTGATAGATACACGTCTGTGATTTTTCCAATCAGTGACTGGTCTCCAGGAAAATGTACCAGCAAATTGTTACCCAGCCTTCCAGTGAGCAGGCGGGAATTCTGATGATTCACCTGCTCCACCAGCACTTTTCCTGTTGTTTTCTCCAGGGACGCACATTCTTCTTTTGCAATCGCCTGCACTGTCTCCAGCAGCCGGTCAAATCTATCCTGCATCACTTCTTCCGGAAGCTGATCCTCCATCACGGCTGCCGGAGTCCCGCTGCGTTTGGAATACTGAAAAGTAAACGCACTGGAATAGCGGACCTGTCTCACAATATCCAGGGTATCTTGAAAGTCTTCTTCCGTCTCCCCCGGGAATCCCACAATAATATCAGTAGTCAGCGCCAAATCCGGCATTGCCTGTCTGATGCGGCTCACGAGCTCCAGGTAACTTTCTTTTGTATATTTCCGATTCATTTTTTCAAGAATGCGGCTGCTGCCAGACTGGACAGGAAGGTGCAGGTGGCGGCAGATTTTCTCAGAAGAAGCCATGGTTTCAATCAACTGGTCAGACAGGTCTTTCGGATGAGAAGTCATAAAACGAATTCTCTCCAGTCCGGGAATCTCTGCAATCTGTGACAAAAGCGCAGAAAAAGAGACGGGGTGCTCCAGGGTTTTTCCATAGGAATTCACATTCTGCCCCAGCAGCATCACCTCCACCACCCCGTCATCCACCAGTTTCTGAATCTCATCCAGGATTGCCTGAGGCTGCCTGCTCCTCTCACGTCCCCGCACATAGGGAACGATACAATAACTGCAGAAATTGTTGCAACCAAACATAATGTTCACACCGGATTTAAAAAAGTATTTCCTCTGTGCAGGCAGATTTTCCACAATCTCATGGGTTTTGTCCCAAATTTCAACGACCATGGAATGAGATTCCATGGCCTGATATACCAATTGGGCAAATCGGTAAATATTGTGGGTTCCAAATATCAAATCGACAAATCGATAACTGTCCTTTATTTTCTCCACCACATGGGACTCCTGCATCATACACCCGCACAGGGCAATCCGCATATGAGGATTTTGCTCCTTTAAATGTTTCAGCTTTCCCAGCCGCCCATAGACTTTTCTGTTGGCGTTTTCTCTCACAGTACAGGTATTGTAGATCACAAAATCGGCAGTCTCGGACACACTGGGCACATACCCCATTGCCATCAGAATACCGGTAAGTTTTTCAGAATCTCTGGCATTCATCTGACAGCCAAAAGTCTGGACACAAAAAGTCAGTTTTCTCCCCAGCTGCTGCTGTGCTTCCTGTATCTTTTCCCGGACTTTTCTGATATATATAGTTTGGTCAAAATTCTCTGTTTCTTTCATAGTGTTTCCTCTGCGTCGGCAATAATCTGGGCAAGAATTCCCAGTGGAATGTATTGAATCTCTTTATAAGTTTCTTGATAGTATTTGGCCTGCAGCGGAAAAGATGCAGATTCTTCTACAGTCTCCACTGTCAATGCCGGCTTTTTCAGTACTTCAGAATAATAGTTTACAGAATTTCCACCGCTGTATAAGGTGAGAAACTCATCCTCCATCTTTGCAATTTCATAATGGGACAGATCCTGCAGGTATTTGGCCAGCCGCTGGCTGTAACTGTTATAAGTTCCAGACATAGCATGGCGGTAATAATAAATAATCTTCCCTCTGGAATGAAAGTCCACATAGCCCACGCTGTCATAAATCTGAAACAAATGTATGAGCGCCGCTGTCTCGTTTTCACTGGCAGGAGAATCTCCCGGATTGCGGGGGTGATAAGAACGGCATGGAAAATTCCGGTTAATGTCCACGCCCCTGGCATTGCCTTTCCATTCCCGGGAGGGGATATTCTGAATCCGCAGATTCTGGCGCAGCCGCAGGTTTTGTATCTGTCCAAATCCCCTGGATGCGATCTCATATCCGTCCGGATTTACCAAAGGCACAAAACAAATCCCATATTCCCACAAAAGCTCACGGATGGAATAGGGATGCCCCGGCACGGGAAGGTCAATCTGGTACGCGTGGGCATACTCTTCCATAATCTGAATGAGAATCACAGGATTGATCGTCTCTCTCCCGTGTATTCCCGCTGTACAAAATAACACTTTCCTTGGGTTTCCCATGGTCAGTGCCAGAATTTCTCTGTTATCGTGGCTGATGCCGATGCTTTCCAGATGGATAAACTGTGGATACTGCCTGGCCAGTTTATGCAGCCTTGCGTACATTTCTTCATACGTATCATTTCTTTCCATGTGCGCAGTCCTCCTCCTTCAACAGCCCATCATAATATAATAAATGAACTTTTTTTGACGCTCTAATCATTATATATATGCCTGGCAGGTATATGTTATGAATGTTTTTTTGAAAGAGGGCGGACTTCTCCGCTGGAGGGGATGCCCTGCGCGCTCTGATTTTACTATTTATGGACGAATCTGGCCGTTTCCGTAAATGATATATTTTGTGGTTGTCAGTGCCAGCAGGCCCATGGGACCCCGGGCATGAAGCTTCTGGGTACTGATTCCGATTTCTGCCCCATATCCAAACTCAAATCCATCAGTGAACCGGGTGGAGGCGTTTACATATACTGCCGCGGCATCCACCTCATCCAGAAAACGCTGGGCATGGTCGTAATTGCTGGTGATGATGGCTTCTGAATGACCGGTGTTATATCGGTTGATGTGTGTAATCGCCTCATCCAGAGAATCAACTACCTTGATGGAAATTTCATAGCCCAGATATTCTCTGCCCCAATCTTCTTCCTCTGCCTTGACAGAATCAGGCACCAGTGCGTTCACCTGCTCATCGCCGTGGATGAGTACCTGTTTTTCCCTGAGAGCTTCTGCAAGTACTGGCAGGAAATCATGTTTCACTTTTGTATGAACCAACAGAGATTCGCAAGCATTGCACACACCCACCCGCTGGGTCTTGGCATTGATGGTAATTGCCGCCGCCATTTCCAAATCTGCACTCTCATCTATATAGATGTGGCAGTTTCCGGTGCCTGTCTCGATGACAGGTATGGTACTGTTATTGACAACGGTCTGAATCAATCCGGCGCCGCCCCGGGGAATCAGCACGTCCACATACTGATTCATTTTCATAAATTTCCCGGTGACCTCCCTGGAAGTATCTTCGATAAACTGTATGGCATCCGGAGTGATCTGACATTTTGACAGACTAGACCGAATACAGCGCACAATAGACTGATTGGAGTGGAGGGCATCGCTTCCGCCTTTTAAAATCACCACATTTCCTGTTTTAAAGCACAGCCCGAAGGCATCTGCCGTTACATTTGGACGCGCTTCATAAATGATACCCACCACGCCCAGGGGAACCCGCTTCTGCCCTATCATCAGGCCGTTTGGCCTTCTTTTCATGCCCATGACCTCCCCAATGGGGTCCTCCAGTCCTGCCAGCTGGCGCAGCCCTTCGGCCATAGCTTCGATCCTGTCCGGATTCAGAGCCAGACGGTCCAGCAGTCCTTCTGACATGCCGGCTTCTTTTCCGGCCTTCACATCTATTTCATTTGCCGCCAGAATATCCTCTTGCTTTTTCACCAGATCCTCTGCGGCCTGGCGCAGTGCCTGGTTCTTTTTTTCTGTGGAAAGGGTACGCATGACAGGTTCTGCCGTTTTCGCCCGCTCTCCCATGATCTGCAGCATATGTAGGTCCTCCTGTATGATTAATATGATTGATCGACTATTTTAATAGACTTTGCTCTGTGTGACAACTCTATTCGGCTGGATATCCGTGGGCTCGTAAGGCGCAGCGTCGATGATCTGGAAGTCAAAAGCAAGCGCAGCAGTCAGATGATTTGTATGTGCTTCCAGATATCTGTCATAGAATCCTCCGCCGTATCCCACACGGTGCTTCATAGGGTCAAAAGCCACTCCGGGCATAATCAGGAGTGCTTCCTCCCAGTGGACTACTTCACCGCTTACCGGTTCTGGAATCTCAAAGTATCCGGGCTCCAGCTGATCGTATGTAGTGAACTCATAGAAAACCAGGTCCTTTCCGTGTACCTTCGGCACTGCCACTTTCTTGCCTGCCGCCCATGCAGCCTCGATCACCGGACGGGTACAGACTTCTCTGTTGTAATCCACGTATGCATATATATACGTAGATTTCTGAAATTCTTCCAGCTGAATCACTTGATCTGCGATCATTTGGCTCCACTGTGCAATCTGCTCATCGCTGGTCTCTTTTCTCTTGGCAAATACCTGTTTTCTGATAACTTTTTTTTCTTCCATTTCCTTTTACCCTGCCCTTTCATTTGGTTTGGTGTTTTTGTTACTTCTTTCTTATCTTTTCGCCCAAATTCACAATAGAACCGTCGCGTTCGATAACGTCAATCTGGTCCAGCTGTCCCCGGAGATTTCTGCGCACTGCCTGGATGTATTCCTGGCGCAGCCTGGCCTGTTCCTCTTTTTCCTGCTTCGTCAGCCCAGGCCCTTTGGATTTGCGGGCCAGCTGATTGATTCTGTCTATCATTTCAGCATCCACACTGGCTTCCCCTCCTTTCTGAAAGAATGTACTCTCGGACTCTCTCCTGCTCCCATCTTCGCGGATGGACTTTCCACAAGCGCTCTGTACTCATCCCATCAATATCAATGATTCACCAGCTGGTCTATGTAGTCGATGAGATAGAATTCTTCTTTTGGATTTGCCAGAAATAAAGTACCCTCCGGTTTTCCCTCTATGATTTTATGGATAACCCGGAAGTCTTTTCCGTTGGCAATCACCATGTCTGCCCCTGCCCCTGTGGAGATTCTGGCCGCCTCCAGCTTTGTGGCCATGCCTCCTGTCCCCACCAGACTTCCGGTGCTCTCCTTGGCCATCTGCATATAGTGGTCGTCCAGATTTTCCACCAGGTCAATAAATTTTGCCTGGGGATTCTCCCTGGGATCATCGGTAAATAAGCCGTCAATGTCGGACAGCAGTACCAGCAGGTCTGCGCCGATTAATGCGGCAACAATGGCAGACAAGGTATCGTTATCTCCAAATTTGATCTCATAGGTAGAGATGGTGTCATTTTCATTGACAATGGGGATCACTCCCAGTCTCAGCAGTTCTTCAAATGTATTCTGCGCGTTTCTTCTATTTAAAAGGTTGACCATGGTGTTCTTGGTCATCAGAATCTGGCCGGCTGTCTGGTTGTACTCTGCAAATAATTTCTGGTAAATCATCATCAGCCTGGCCTGGCCGATGGCTGCGCATGCCTGCTTCTGTTCCACCCGCTCCGGTTTTCCCGGAAGCCCTAAAGCAGCGCTTCCCACGCCGATTGCGCCGGAAGACACCACCACGATCTCCTTGCCTTGGTTACATAAGTCGGTAATTTCTCTTACCAGTATCTCCATCTTCGTCAGGTTCAGCTTCCCTGTCTCTGGATGAGTGAGGGAGGAAGAACCGATCTTGAAGACGATTCGTTTCTTATCTTTTAGTTTTTCCCTGTAGTCCACGTGCTTCTTGTCCCCTTTTGCAGCTGCGATTACTGCATATTTTCTTATCGTGCCTTCTATTTTACAATATTTTTCCGCGTTCGTCCATAGGAACTTTGCCTGGGATGGCGGCTGCGCAGGATAGAGTAACACGTTTGACGCTGGTCATGACGGGAGCAAAGACCCGTGATTTCAGCTGGAATAGTTTTCCAGAAAACTGTACAATTCCACCTCGGATTTGATAAATTTTCCCTTTTCGATTTCTTCCTGGATGGCATCCGGCAGGCTGGATACCTGGATATTCGTGTATTCGTAGACAGTTTCCCCGTCCCCCCGGTAGACATGTACCTTTCCATCGTCGTTTTTCAGATAAAAGCCGCTGTCCAGGGTCTGGTTTTCCACCTCCAGGGCCTGGTATTTCAGCCGGAATCCTTCCAGCTCCTGTACTTCATCCTTTAACTGGGAAATCCGGTAACTCCCGTAAAAACCCAGGCTGAATATGAATACAATCAAAAAAATGCCGGTACCGTAGAAAATTTTGCGCATAGCTGACGCTCCTTTTTCTTTACAGTATTGGCATTTTTTTGGATTTTATTCATATATCTGGCAGGCAAATGATTTAGCAGATATGAACGCTCATAAGTATTATTATTTCGCACCTGTTCGGTTCGTATAATTGACTTTCTGCACCTGCTCATATATACTGTAAGCAGATAGATAAAAAAAGAACGCGGAGCTCAAAACCGTTTTGAATTAAAAATAGGAGGTATGGTTATGGCACAGGCAACTTTCAGCGTCCGGATGGATGAGGCATTAAAAAAACAATTTGATGGATTATGCCAAGAATTCGGCATGAACGCTTCTACAGCAATTAATGTATTTGCAAGAGCCGTTGTGAGACAGCGCAGGATTCCCTTTGAAATTTCATCTCCTGAAACAGATATCACCAGAGAAGGCGCAATGCAGGCATTTATGGCTTTACGGGCACAGGCCAAAGATAACGGTACTGCAGATATGAGTTTGGAGGACATTAACAAAGAAATTAATCTTGCACGCATGGAGTCTGAAACATGACCTGCTATGCAGTTATTGACACAAATGTGCTCGTATCATCATTGCTTTCGAAAAAAGACGATTCCGCCACCGTACAGGTATTGGGGAAAGTAATTATCGGAGAAGTTATTCCTGTCTACAGCAATGTTATCACAAAGGAATATAGAAAAGTTTTATCACGTAAGAAGTTTGACTTCTCTGGGGATACAATCGAGTATTTGCTCTCAGCGGTAGAAAAATATGGTATATTGATTGATCCCTCTCCTTCCAGGATAATTCTCCCAGATATGAAGGATCTCCCTTTCTACGAGGCTCTTCTCGAAAAACGGGATGTCAACGCATATCTTGTCACAGGAAATATCAAGAGAAATACCACAGTGGATGCACATCTTCTCCACCAAATAAAATGCGGCTACCGCGGAAGCTGGTACGGCTCAAAGGTCTGGCATTCCAACAGAAAATATCGAAAGGTCATCTGGCAATGCAATCACAAATTTGATAACGATGACCGCTACCATACGCCCCATCTTTACGAGGATAACATCAAGGCATCATTCCTTTCTGCAACAAACCGGCTACTCTCCTGCAAGGACAGTATCATTGCTGATGCTGATGAAATGGTGGCTGCCATCCTAGATACCACAGCCTTGGAAAAAGAACAGGATGAACTTCTCGAAGAAACACAACTCATCTCCGAGATGGTTCAAGCCGCCATCGTGGAAAATGCTACCGTTGCTCTAGACCAAACGGAATACCAAAAACGCTATGACAGTCTTTCGACAAAATTCGACAAATCAAAAGCAAGACTCGAACAGGTCATGGCTGACCTGCAACAGATGCAACTCCAAAGAGCCGAATACGAATCCTTTCTCAAGACCTTCAAGTAGCTGCCGGACTCCTTAGAAGAGTTCAGCATTGACAGCTGGAACAGTCTTGTCGAATATGCCACAGTCTACAGCGCTGATGATATCCGCTTTACCTTTAAGAACGGTCAGGAAATCAAGGCCTAAAAGTACAGCCCCATCACTGGATTTTACTCCGGTAGTGAGGCTGTTTCTCTATGCTAATATTTCATCTAGCAATACTCTATACTTTTCGTGAAGTGATGCTATCATCAGTTTGTACCAAACTTCTCTTGTGTACTCTCCGTTTTCAATGCACCATATTTTATAATGTAGTTTCTTCTCAGCATAGAAATCAACTGGAATATCCGGATTCGCATCCATATACTTCTGCTCGTAATCTGAGAAAATATATTGATTTCTTGTATAATCAATATGTGTGAAAACATCGACTGTAGGATAATACATTCCATGCAAGAAAGTAGTAATACATGAAGAAGTCGCTTCTCCTGTTGAACAAAACGGTAACGTTTCTATCTCGATGTGCAAAAACTCTTTATCCTTAACACTATCATAGTCTTTTTTTATAACCATAAGTAGTTTGTCACCTGTTTCTGAGTCGATATGAACTATGATTGTTTTTCTTCTATTCAAATCCGAATTTGCAAAATGAAACTGAGGGCCACGGAATCTTTCAAAATCCAAAGTTGAATAGGATATAATTTGTTCTTCTGGCACAGCCAAGCGTTCATCTAGTCTAAGTAAAATATCTCCTGTGTTAACCTCTTCTGTAATTATTTTTGCAAACCCCGGCATTTTATCACCAAAGTTAATTTGAGATAAGTTAGTTAAAATGTTATACAAATACGCCTTACCATCAAAAATAAACGAATCAACTTTAAATTCCACTCCATTCACAATAGTTAAACCATACTGATTTGTTTCCTAGATAAATTTTTCGCCATCAAGCATATCATTTATATCGATGCGCTGACTTTGAAATGTATCTAGTACTGCGTTGCATAAATAATTGTGAATTAAACAGTCAATGGAACCCCTGTA
>CAJURF010000007.1:71819-73035 GCA_910588825.1 uncultured Lachnospiraceae bacterium | reverse complement strand
AGTATTGATTTTTCAAGGTGCGAATCCCATTTTTGATGTGGGAAGTTTGAGTTTTTAACTCAAGAGGGTACAATGTGGATTCCAATGATGAGGCTGGCCTGGGACGTCTTGTCCTTCGGGTGAAGAATCGTACGGCCAGAAGGGTTCTGTTGTTAGAGCGTGCTTGAAAATTCATTCACGCCACCCGCACGCCCCACTTTGCGGGAGATTTGCCTCTTATTCGGTTGCTGTAGCCCGCTACAGCGTCCTCATGCGGAGAAAATGTCCCATATCATACCCTTGGGTACAAACTGTGACGCACGGTTGACATAAAGCAATTTTCAAACACGCTCTAGAATTCAAGTGGTCAAAGGAAGAAAAAGATCTCAAATAAAGATTGTGAAGAAGCAATTTCCCAGATTGTAAAAAATGGTTATGCCAAGACAATGCCGGAAGGGGATGAGCATCAGATTGTCTATGGGATAGCTTTTTATGGGAAGAAAGCTATGGTTAAGGTTATGGAACTGTAGGAAAATAACTGACGCATCTTGACCCATCTATGAAAAGCGGGAAAGAGCAAAAAATACGCTCTATCCCGCAAAAAAGTGTAATAGTCTATCTTAGATTAATTGATTCCCAATCCGCCGCTTGCATATCCGGTTACAGTATTAATTAATGTCAATCCACTTGCTGATGCAGAGAGTACAAGCATCAGCCTGGTTTGAGCCGTTACAGGAATATTCAGTCCTGTGAGGGAACCGTTTAGCAGTGTCCCCACAGATATGACTCCTGTGAGAGCAGGTGTCAGATTTATCAGTGTTCCGGCAATTGGCGAAAATACGTTGTTTGGTGTTGCTGACTGATAGATCTGTGCCCGCACAGTAACGGTGGAACCAATCAGAGATAACGCAAGTGTCGTGCTGAAAAATGCACTAAATGACGTGATTGTTCCGGCACGGGGGACTTGAAATGCAAAGTTTGAAAGTGTGCCGCTTGCATTTGTGATGTCAATTGTTGTCCCTAATATGGTAAGACCCTGTGCGCTGTTTCCAAAACCGACAAATGCGGGAAGTCCTGCAAGTCCGCCGGCTATTGTTGTCAGGGCAACCGGCAGTCCCGAAGCAAAGGGTATGATGGCACCAGTACCATTGACTCCGGCCGTACCAGTGGGTCCAGTAGGCCCAGTGGGTCCGGTAGGTCCGTCGGCGCCAGTAGGTCCGGTAGGCCCAGTAGGTCC
>CAJURF010000007.1:13668-71719 GCA_910588825.1 uncultured Lachnospiraceae bacterium | reverse complement strand
GTCAGCACCAGTGGGTCCGGTAGGCCCATCAGCGCCAGTGGGTCCAGTAGGCCCGGTGGGTCCGTCAGCGCCAGTAGGCCCGGTAGGTCCATCAGCGCCAGTAGGCCCAGTAGGCCCGTCAGCACCAGTGGGTCCGGTAGACCCATCAGCGCCAGTAGGTCCAGTAGGTCCGTCAGCGCCGGTAGGTCCGGTAGGCCCGTCGGCGCCAGTGGGTCCAGTAGGCCCGTCAGGTCCAGTAGGCCCGTCAGCGCCAGTAGGTCCAGTAGGTCCGTCAGCACCAGTGGGTCCGGTAGGTCCGTCGGCGCCAGTAGGTCCGGTGGGTCCGTCAGGTCCGGTAGGCCCGTCGGCCCCAGTAGGCCCAGTAGGTCCGTCAGCACCAGTGGGTCCGGTAGGCCCATCAGCGCCAGTGGGTCCAGTAGGCCCGCCAGGTCCAGTAGGCCCAGTAGGCCCGTCAGCGCCAGTAGGTCCAGTAGGTCCGTCAGCGCCAGTGGGCCCGGTAGGCCCGTCAGCGCCAGTAGGTCCGGTAGGCCCGTCAGCGCCAGTAGGTCCGGTAGGCCCGTCGGCACCAGTAGGCCCATCAGCGCCAGTAGGTCCAGTAGGTCCGGTGGGTCCAGTAGGCCCGGTGGGTCCGTCAGGTCCAGTAGGTCCGGTGGGTCCAGTAGGCCCGGTAGGTCCGTCGGCACCAGTGGGCCCAGTAGGTCCGTCGGCACCAGTAGGTCCAGTAGGTCCGTCAGCCCCAGCAGGTCCTGTATCGCCCGGACAGCCTTTCGGCCCCTGTATTCCAATCGGTCCGGTAACGCCTTGTGTCCCCTGGGGTCCAGTAACGCCCTGAGGACCTGCAGGTCCAGTGGGTCCGGTGGGCCCGGGAACCCCGGGGATGCCTCTTGGCCCCTGGGGGCCAATATCGCCTTGCGGGCCCGCAGGGCCTGCAGGTCCGGTATTTCCCATTGGTCCCTGGGGTCCAATATCCCCTTTGGGTCCTTCACAGCCGGGATCACCTTTTGGCCCGATATCGCCTCTGACACCTTGAACACCTTGGATTCCCTGGGGTCCCGCATAGCCCCGCGGTCCCTGGATTCCCCGTGGCCCCGTGTTTCCAGTGGGTCCTACGGCGCCGGTATTTCCTCGTGGTCCTCTTGCTCCCGGTTCGCCAGGACAGCCCTGTGGCCCCTGAGGCCCGGGTTCTCCCCTGTCGCCTTTCGGGCCAGGACAGCCAGTGTCACCTTTCATACCCTGTGGTCCCTGAGGACCCTGATCGCCTTTTGGCCCGGCAGGGCCGCGTTCACAGCAGGGAGGATCACATGGATTATTACAATAACCTGAATTACAATGACAATTATATTGACTCATATATAAAACATCCTTTATATTTTATTGACAAAAGTCAATCAAATGCAAAAGAACAGCAATATTTCAGAGTCCAAAATTCTGAACTCTGAATTCTGAACTCTCACAAAGGATAACCTTTGTAATAAATAATGTATGAATATTTTATATATCTGCTACATATAGTGGTAAGTTTTTTAGGGAGAAAAAGATACCTGTCTAAAAAGTGTGTGTAAATCAAATATATTCTCAGGCTGTGGATAAAGAGGGCCGCTCAGAGCGGCGGCTGTTCTGCGTGTTCTGCGCGCAGGCGGGAATCAAAATATTGTCTATTGTAGAGATAAGCTTTGGAACAGGGTTTGCACAATCCGGCCTTTTCATTATATTCCCTTGCCTTTTCTAAGTCTCCTAATTTATCATAGCATACACATAGCTGCAACAGAGGAATATAATCATAGCAGTCCGGAAGAATAAATCCGCCGCTCTGGTCATTTCTCCTGGTATGCAGTGCAGTTTCATACCAGTAAATTGCGTTTTTATAATTTTCGTGCTGCAGGAAATGTTTTCCGATATCACAGCACAACTCAGCTCTGGGCATATCGAAACTTAGGCTGCGAAGAAGAGTCAGAAGTGCTGTATCCTCCCTTTCCAGTTTGTAATAGCAGTCTGCGCAGAGGGCACATGTTTCGATCTTGTTTTCTATCCAGCCGTTGGGCGAATCCAGGAATTGTTCAAAAACAGGGATGGCATCTTGGTAAAGTTTGTGATAATAGAGTTCACGCGCGTAATAGTAGCACTGGCGTGGTTCTAATTCTCTGCCTTCAGCAAGCATTTTTTGATATATTTTCAAATTCCTGTCGGGATCTCCGGGTCCTGTTTTTTTGTGGCATACGGCAATGTCAGAATATTTTATATTCCCTTCCGGCGGAATCACCTCATGTACTTCACCGACCCAGCAGTATTTTGAATCATTTCTGATCCAGCGTTCACGGTAATAGGAAAAAACAGGGTTTCCTGCCTCATCAAAAGAGGTATGGTATTTCATCATTACCATATCTGCGTCAGGAGAAAGCGACTCCTTTAATCGCAGAAATTTACCCCGGCTGCTCTCTTCCAGGACATCATCGGCGTCCATCCACATACAGTAATCCATGGAAGCTTTGGAGAAAGAATAGTTTCTGGCACTTGAGAAATCATCTGTCCATTTATATGAATATATTTTGTCAGTATATGGGGAGGCTGTTTCTAATGTGCGGTCTGTGGAACCGGTGTCCACAATGATGATTTCATCCACAAGATCCTTAATGCTGTCCAGACAGCGCGAAAGAACTTTTTCTTCATTCTTAACAATCATACAGAGACTAATGGTTATCATTTATTTTACTGCCTCCTTTCACTATCTGCATAATTTCTGTATTGTTACATTCATGTTTACATGAGAAGCCGATTCCGAACAGTGCCATATAAAGAACAAAGGAGCAGAGTCGAATATTTCAACAATAAAATATCTTGACAGAACAATTTGTTCACGGCGTTTTTTTACCACAGAATATCCCATATAAGCCGGCTGTGTGCAGTTATTAAACACAGGGGTAAGCCTTATGAATCCAGGTGCCTTCATTTCGGTGGAAACATAATAATAGAAAGAATAGAACCCAGGATTCAGGGCTATAGAGCAGCTGCTGCAGGGAGTAATATTCCCGGTTATATCCGGAACGGTTACTTTGAGAGGCAGATTTGCGTTTTTGGGCAGTGCGGCTTTTGGCGCTGAGAAAGATGCAAAAATGTTGTTTTGCAGACAGCCTGCCGGCCCTGCCGGTCCCCGCGGCCCCTGTTCTCCTCTTGCCCCCTGAGGTCCTGTGGCTCCCTGAGGTCCCTGGGGGCCGGTAACTCCCTGGGGGCCCGGTTCACCCCGTTCTCCCGGACAGCCGGGCGGACCGGGTTCCCCCCGCGGTCCCATGGGTCCAGGTTCGCCCCGGGGCCCCATAGGTCCAGGGATGCATGGCGCGCATACGGGATTGGCGGATTCTGTCTGGCTGCAGATGTTTACACATTCCCGGGATTTGGATGAGTCCGGTTCCGGGATACAGACCTTTGGCGGGGCAGGCTCAGTGGGGCAGGCTTTGTCCAAAGAGCCGGGGCTTTGTCCTGATCCCGGACCCCCGCGCATCCCGGTTTGGGGCGGGGTGTTCCTATATGGGGTGGCAACAGGAGGTCTGACGGTTCTAAATGGATTTTGAAGATTGAACATATTATTATTCATCTGAATACACCTCGATATTGTTGAATTGAATCAATATTTTCATAAATCATACATTGCTCTGGAGCGTGTTTTAAAAATGCTTTATACCAACGATTTTTAAGACGCTCTCTATGGTAGATTATATGCGGAAATTACAAAAAGGCTGTATTTTCACAGTATTCTTTCGGCAGACATTCAAATGGTTACGCTAGAGCGTGTTTGAAAATTCATTCACGCCACCCATACGCCCCACTTTGCGGGAGATTTGCCCCTTATTCGGTTGCTGTAGCCCGCTACAGCGCCCTCATGCGGAACAAATCTCCCATATCATACCCTTGGGTACAAACTGTGACGCACGGTTGACATAAAGCAATTTTCAAACACGCTCTAGGACAATGCAGGAAAGCCCTCCAGCCCCACTGTCATGAATGACAGCGAGGCTGGGAGGGCTTTCTATTTTGCGTATTGGCAGAAATCATGTCATTATGTCATTAAAAGCATTCGGTCATTGGCAAATTCACTGCCACTGGCTTCCTCAAATTTTGCCAGCAGATCCGATACGCTGAGCTTCTTTTTTTCTTCGCCGGATACATCGTAGATGATCCGCCCCTCATGCATCATAATCAGACGGTTTCCGTGGGCAATGGCGTCTTTCATGTTATGAGTGACCATCATTGCGGTGAGCCCGTTTTCTTCTATGATTCTATCGGAAATATCCAGCACCTTGACGGCTGTTTTCGGGTCCAGGGCAGCAGTATGTTCATCCAGAAGCAGAAGTTTTGGCTTTTTCAGGGCTGCCATAAGGAGGGTGATCGCCTGGCGTTGTCCGCCGGACAATAGACCCACTTTGCTGCTAAGGCGTTCTTCCAGTCCCAAATCCAGTGCCTGTAATTTCTTTCGGTATTCTTCCCGCTCCCGGCTGGAAACGCCCCATCGAAAGCCTCTGCGTTCCCCGCGTCTTGCGGCGATTGCCATATTTTCCTCAATGGACATGGTGGCGGCAGTTCCGATCATGGGGTCCTGAAAAACCCTTCCCAGATATACGGCCCGTTTGTGCTCGGGAAGCCTTGTAATATCCGTGCCGTTTACAGAAATCTTTCCCCCGTCCACAGGCCAGACTCCGGCGATGGCATTTAATGTCGTGGATTTTCCGGCTCCGTTTCCGCCTATGACAGTCACGAAGTCGCCCTCGTTCAGTTTCAGGTTCACACCACTTAATGCCGTTTTCTCATTGATTGTACCGATGTTGAAAGTCTTACGCACATTTTCTATCTCAAGCATGTATCCCATTATCTCGCCATCCTTCGTTTTACCGCATATTTTTCTCTTAAATAAGGTACCGCCAGGAAACAGGTCACAACTACCGCGGAAAATAACTTCATATAATCAGAAGGCATTTGAAGCCACAGTACAAGGGTGTAGGCCACATAATATAAAATTGCTCCCACGAAAACTGCGGCCAGTGTATAGGCAAATGTAAACCTTCTGCCAGAGCAGAGCTTTCCAAAAATTACTTCGCTGATAATCACTGCCGCCAGTCCGATGACGATGGCCCCCCGTCCAGCGTTTACATCTGCAGAACCCTGATATTGTGCGTAAATGCCGCCGCAAAGCCCGACCAGTCCGTTGGAGAGCATCAGCGCGGCAACAGTTGTAAAATTCGTGTTGATTCCCTGCGCCCGCGCCATCTGGGGGTTGCACCCTGTGGCCCGTATGGCGGAGCCGATTTCTGTCCCGAACGTCCAGTAGACAGCCGCAATGAGAAGCAGGCATCCCAGAATCAGTTTCAGAAAAAAGAATGCTCTGCCATCATCGGTCACGTATCTTAAGGATGCTACAAGGCCTGTCTGGGTAATACCAATGCTCTGATTGGATTTTCCCATGATTCTCAGATTCACAGAATACAGGGATATCTGTGTCAGAATACTGGCCAGAATACCTGGAATGCCAAGTCCAGTATGTAAAATTCCGGTTACAAATCCGGCCGCCATGCCCGCCAGAAAGGCAAACACCAGAGAGAGAGCCGGGTCCATTCCCCCCTGGATCAGCATGACGGCTGCCGCGCCTCCTGTAGCCAGGGAGCCGTCTACTGTCAGGTCTGGAAAATCCAGGATACGGAAAGTAATGTATACGCCTACCGCCATGATCCCCCATATCAATCCCTGCGCTGCATTACCTGGAAGGGCGCGGAGCAGTGCCGTTGGGTCCAGAGAACTCAAATAATTTATGATCATGTTCTTTCAATCCTTTATTCTTCGCTGGTTTCCACCATTTCGTAATCGTCTGGGACCGTGATTCCTAATTCTTTGCAGATTTCATCATTATATTTCTTTGTCACGTTTGGCGCGGATTCAATTTCCATTGTTGAGATATCGGCGCCGTCTGCCAGTACATTATAGGCCATCTCGCCTGCTTTGTATCCGATATCGTAATAGCTGATGGAAAGGGTTGCGATGCCACATCCTGCGCAGAGGCCTTCTTCGCCTGCGATTACAGGGATTTTTGCCGGAACGCATATGTTTTTCACGATATCCGTGTTTGACGCCATGGTATTGTCTGTGGGAATATAAAGGGCGTCACACTGTTCGATGGCGCTTGTGACTACTGACTGGATCTCGTTGGAGTCTGCCGCTGTGAATTCTTTGCATTCTACATTTTCTTCTTTCATGGCTTCTGCATATAATTCAGCCTGATATTTGGAATTGGGCTCTGCGGAACAGTAGAGGATACCCACAGTCTTTACATCCGGGAGGAGTTCTATAGTCATGGCCGCCTGCTCTTCGATGGGGGCCAGGTCGCTGGTTCCGGAAATATTCACACCGGTAGCTCCTGTCCAGTCACTGATTTCCAGGGCAGTGGCGTAATCAGTAATAGAGGTTCCGATAATGGGGATATCGGATGTTGCCTGTGCAGCTGTCTGCAGGGGCAGAGTTGCATTTGCAAGGATTAGATCTACGTCGGCAGATACAAAATTATTGGCGATGGTGCTGCACATAGCCTGTTCGCCCTGTGCGTTCTGCAGGTCAAATTCCACCTTATCTTCGCCGAATTTTTCCTTGCAGGCGTCCTGAAACCCTTCCGTTGCCGCATCCAGAGCAGGGTGCTCCAGCATCTGGCAGATACCGATGGTATAGGAATCTCCATCGGAGGCAGCGGGTTCTTCTGTGGCGGCAGCAGTCTCCTGTTCTGCCGATGCGGCTCCGGAATCAGAACCGGATTCCGAAGAGGAGCCGGAGCCTCCATTGCAGGCGGTCATAGACAGCATCAATGCAGCGGTCATCAGAAAAGCTGTTATTCTTTTTGATTTCATTTTCATCTCTCCTTGTAATTTTTTTAAATGTTCCCAGAAAGCCCTTTACATCTATCTTTTTATTGGATTTCCCGGGAATATTCTGAATTATTTTGAAGGACTTTTAAAAGAATTTTACACTTCAACGTGTAAAAGCCCCGCTTTAGAATTATACACTTGCAAGGGGGAAGCGTCAAGTGGTATTATTTCATAAATCCATTGTCTTTTCCTATAGAAAGTGTTAGAATATAGTGAAATTTCCAAAATGGAGAACAGGAGTAGAATAAATGAGCATTCTGACGAAAATCTTTGGCACGCACAGCGAGCACGAAGTGAAGCGTATCCGTGGCATTGTTGATAAAATAGAAGCTTTGCGGCCGTCTATGCAGGAGCTGGATGATGCCGCCCTGCGGGACAAGACCCGTGAATTTAAGAACAGGCTTTCCCAGGGGGAGACGCTGGACGATATTCTGCCGGAGGCGTACGCTGTAGTGCGGGAGGCAGCCAGGAGAACTTTAAATATGGAGCATTACCGTGTACAGTTAATCGGAGGCGTGATCCTGCACCAGGGCCGTATTGCCGAGATGAAAACCGGTGAGGGAAAGACCCTGGTGTCCACTCTGCCGGCCTATCTGAACGCGCTGGAGGGAAAGGGCGTCCATATCGTGACGGTAAACGATTATCTGGCCGCCCGTGATGCTGAGTGGATGGGAGAAATCCACAAGTTCCTGGGACTGACCGTGGGGGTTGTGTTAAATTCCATGGACAACGACGAGCGGCGGGAGCAGTACGCCTGCGACATCACCTATATCACCAACAACGAGCTGGGATTTGATTATCTGCGGGATAACATGGTGATCTATAAAGAACAGCTGGTACAGCGGGAGCTGTATTATGCTATCATCGACGAGGTGGACTCTGTACTCATCGACGAGGCCCGTACTCCGCTGATTATTTCCGGACAGAGCGGCAAGTCTACAAAGCTATATGAATTTTGCGATACTCTGGCCCGGCAGCTGCAGCGGGGGGAAGCCAGCGGCGAGATGACTAAGATGACGGCTATCATGGGCGAAGAAATCATAGAGACCGGGGACTTCATTGTCAATGAGAAGGATAAGATTGTTACTCTGACAGAGGACGGTGTGAAAAAAGTGGAGAAATTTTTCTCCATTGAAAATCTCTCTGACCCGGAAAATCTGGAGATCCAGCACAATATTATTCTGGCGCTGCGGGCCCACAATCTGATGCACAGAGATCAGGATTATGTGGTAAAAGACGACGAAGTGCTGATTGTGGACGAATTTACGGGGCGTATCATGCCCGGCAGGCGGTATTCTGACGGTCTGCACCAGGCCATTGAAGCCAAGGAAAAGGTAAAGGTAAAACGGGAGAGCAAGACCCTGGCCACCATCACATTCCAGAACTTCTTTAACAAGTATGAAAAGAAAGCGGGCATGACCGGTACTGCGCTGACAGAGGAAAAGGAATTCCGTGATATCTACGGCATGGACGTGGTGGAAATCCCCACCAATGAGCCGGTGCGCAGGGTGGACCAGGACGATGCCGTTTATATGACCAAGAAAGAGAAGTTCAACGCGGTGGTGGAATCCATCAAAGAGGCACACTCCAGACAGCAGCCGGTGCTGGTGGGCACCATTACCATTGAGACATCGGAGCTTCTCAGCAATATGCTGCGCAGAGAGGGAATCCCCCATAATGTGCTCAATGCCAAGTTCCACGAGCAGGAGGCTGAGATTGTGGCACAGGCAGGCGCGGCAGGGGCGGTGACCATTGCCACCAACATGGCCGGCCGTGGTACGGATATTAAGCTGGACGATGTGGCGAGGGAAGCCGGAGGGCTCCGCATTGTGGGTACAGAGAGGCATGAATCCAGGCGGATTGACAACCAGCTGCGGGGGCGTTCCGGCCGTCAGGGGGATGTGGGTGAATCCAGATTCTATATTTCCCTGGAAGACGACCTGATGCGTCTGTTCGGTTCCGAACGGCTGATGAACATTTTCAAGTCACTGGGTGTGCCGGAAAATGAGCAGATTGAGCATAAGATGCTTTCCAGTGCCATAGAGAAGGCACAGATGAAGATAGAGAGCAACAATTTCGGTATTCGTAAGAATCTGCTGGATTATGACCAGGTTAATAACGAGCAGAGGGAAATTATTTACAAAGAACGCCGTAAGGTGCTGGACGGGGACAGCATGAGAGACTCCATCTGCCGGATGATTACTGATGTGGTGGACAGTACTGTGGATATGTGTTTTTCCGACGATGTGGATTCGGAAGAATGGGATATCCAGCAGTTTAATCAGGTTCTGCGCCCCATTATCCCGGTGAAGCCCCTGGAACAGGCAGGAGTCAAAGGGAAGAAAAAGAATCAGATTAAGCATGAACTGAAAGAGGAAGCCATCAAGCGTTATGAACTGAAAGAGACAGAGTTCCCGGAACCGGAACAGATCCGTGAACTGGAGCGTGTGGTTCTGCTGAAGGTGATTGACAACAAGTGGATGGACCACATTGACGATATGGAACAGCTGCGCCAGGGAATCGGCCTGCAGGCATACGGACAGAGAGACCCCGTTATTGAATATAAGATGAGCGCCTACGATATGTTCAATGCCATGACTTCCAATATTCAGGAAGAAACGGTCCGCCTTCTGTACCATGTACGTGTAGAGCAGAAAGTGGAGAGAGAACAGGTAGCCCAGGCCACCGCTACCAACAAGGAGGAGGACGGGCCCAGGAAACCCAAGCAGAGGGCAAAGGCAAAGGTTTATCCCAACGATCCCTGTCCCTGTGGAAGCGGCAAAAAGTATAAACAGTGCTGCGGGAGAAAAGCATAGTTGCGTTTGGCAGTAAAATATGATATGGTTAGAGCCATTAAAATAGGAAAGAAGGTGAAGCTGTGGTTGAATTAGATCAATTAAAAACAATATTGAATTCTTATGCGGAGCCATTAGTGGAAGTGAGGGATTCACTTTGACCTGGCTGGCAAAGAAAAGAGGATAGAAGAACTGGAACGGGAGATGGAATCGCCTAATCTGTGGGAGAATCCGGTGCGCTCCCAGGAAATGGCCCGGGAACTGAAATATCTGCGGGATGACATGGAGACGTATAAAAAACTTCAGGGGCTGATGGATGACATGGAGACGCTGCTGGAGATGGGATATGAGGAACAGGATCCGGACCTGATTCCGGAGATCCGGGAAATGCTCAAAGAATTCGAGACGTCTCTGGAAGCCATCCGCATGAAAACCCTGCTGTCAGGGGAGTACGACAAGAGCAATGCCATTGTCACCCTCCATGCGGGAGCTGGAGGGACGGAATCCTGTGACTGGGCCAGCATTCTCTACCGGATGTACACCCGGTGGGGAGAACGCAAAGGCTTTGGGCTGGAAGTGCTGGATTATCTGGACGGGGATGAAGCAGGCATAAAGTCTGTGACCTTTGAGGTGAAAGGGGAAAATGCTTTCGGTTATCTGAAATCAGAAAGGGGCGTCCACCGCCTGGTGCGGATTTCTCCTTTTAACGCTGCGGGAAAACGCCAGACTTCCTTTGTATCCTGCGATGTAATGCCGGACATTGAAGAAGATCTGGACGTGGAGGTAAGCGACGATGATATCCGGGTGGACACGTATCGTTCCAGCGGCGCTGGCGGCCAGCATATCAACAAGACCTCATCGGCGATCCGCATCACCCATTTTCCCACGGGAATTGTGGTGCAGTGCCAAAATGAGCGTTCCCAGCATATGAATAAGGATAAAGCCATGCAGATGCTGAAGGCGAAGCTGTATCTCTTAAAGCAACAGGAAAATGAGGCGAAATTATCCGGCATCCGTGGAGAAGTAACGGAAATCGGCTGGGGAAACCAGATCCGTTCTTACGTGATGCAGCCATATACCATGGTGAAAGACCACAGAACCAATTACGAGTCCGGTAATGTGGAAGGGGTGCTGGACGGGGATCTGGACCCGTTTATCAATGCGTACCTGAAAGCGGGCGCTTTGACGAAGGCTTAAACTTGTTTGAGAGACAGCAGAAAGGGGATAACGGATGAAATACGTAGTGATTTTAGGGGATGGGATGGCAGATGAGCCCATTGAATCCCTGGGAGGCCAGACTCCGCTGGCTTATGCAAAGACCCCGGTTATGGATGAACTGGCCAGGAAAGGTGAAATCGGTCTGGCCCATACCATACCAAAAGGAATGAGTCCCGGAAGCGATACGGCAAATCTGTCTGTTCTGGGTTATAATCCCAGGCAGTATTATACAGGGCGTTCCCCCCTGGAGGCTCTGAGCATCGGGGTGGATATGGAAGACAGCGATGTGGCTCTCAGGTGTAATCTGGTGACTTTGACAGAAGAAGACGCTCCGTACAGCCAGCAGAAGATTCTGGACCACAGTTCCGGGGAAATCAGCACAGAGGATGCAAAAATCCTGCTGAAAGCTGTGGCTGATGAGCTGGCGGACGAAACCTATCAATTCTATGTGGGAACCAGCTACCGCCACTGCCTCATCTGGAAAAAGGGAAAGGTGGAGGAGCTGACGCCCCCTCACGACGTTCTGACCCGGTGCATTCAGGAGTATCTTCCCGGGGACAGCCATCTGCGCCACATGCAGGAGCGCAGTTATGAAATATTGAAAAATCATCCTCTGAATCAGGAGAGAAAGGCAAAAGGCCTCAATCCGGCCAACAGTCTGTGGTTCTGGGGCGCCGGAACCCGGCCTGCCCTGTCGTCTTTTGAAGAAGCCCATCAGAAGAAAGGTGCCATGATATCAGCAGTGGACCTGCTGAAAGGAATCGCCGTGGGCGCCGGGATGGATAACATATTGGTGGAAGGAGCCAACGGGGGGCTTCATACAAATTATGAGGGAAAAGCCCAGGCAGCAGTGAAAGCTCTCACCAAAGACGGCTACGACTTTGTGTACATCCATGTGGAGGCCCCCGATGAGATGGGGCATCAGGGCAGTGTGGAAAGAAAAGTACAATCCATCGAATATCTGGATGAGCGGGTGATACGTCTGGTAAAAGAGGGCCTGGACAAAGCCGGCGCTGATTACCGGATGCTGATCATGCCGGACCATCCCACCCCCATCCGGCTGCGCACCCACACTACTTCTCCGGTGCCGTATCTGATTTACGACAGTACGGATAAAAAAGAGCGGACATGGCGGTATCAGGAGGATCAGGCTGCTGAGAGCGGGAATGAATTTGCACACGGATGGGATGTGATGAAACATCTGTTTCAGGAAATTTGAAGCTAAAGGAGAGAGGCATGTTAGTTGTAAAGAAGTTTGGCGGCACATCCGTTGCAGACAAAGAGCGGATTTTTAATGTGGCAAACCGCTGTATTGAGGATTATAAAAAAGGACACGATGTGGTAGTTGTTTTATCTGCAATGGGCAAATATACCGATGAACTCATCAGTATGGCGCAGGATATCAATCCCAGGCCGCCTAAGCGTGAGATGGATATGCTCTTTACCATCGGCGAGCAGATGTCAGTGGCTTTGATGGCTATGGCAATGAACCAGCTGGGGGTATCCGCGGTATCCCTGAATGCTTTTCAGGTGACCATGAGGACCACCAGCGCCTATGGAAATGCCCGGTTAAAGAGAATTGATACAGAACGCATCCGCACAGAGCTGGAATGCAGAAAAATCGTAATCGTCACCGGCTTCCAGGGAATCAACAAATACGACGATTACACCACCCTGGGGCGGGGCGGGTCAGATACCACAGCAGTGGCTCTGGCGGCGGCCCTGAGGGCAGATTCCTGTGAGATTTACACAGATGTGGACGGCGTTTATACGGCAGATCCCCGTCTGGTGCCTTCAGCCAGGAAACTAAAAGAGATTACTTACGATGAAATGCTGGATTTGTCCACGCTGGGGGCCGGTGTACTGCACAACCGGTCTGTGGAAATGGCAAAAAAATATGGTGTGCCGCTGGTGGTGCGTTCCAGTCTGAACAACAGGCCGGGAACCTTGGTAAAGGAGGATGCGAAAGTGGAAAGAATGCTGGTAAGTGGAGTTGCGCTGGATAGAAACGCTGACAGGGTTGCAATCATTGGTCTGAAAGATGAACCGGGAATTGCGTTTAAAGTTTTCGACTGTCTGGCAAAGAAAAATATCAATGTGGATGTGATTCTGCAGTCCATTGGAAGGGACGGTACGAAGGATATATCCTTTACCGTGGATGACGGGAACATTGAGGAGACAGTGGAAACCCTGGAGGAAAACAGGGGACGTTTAAGCTTTGACCGGATAGAGAGCGAGACAAAAATTGCCAAACTTTCCATTGTGGGAGCAGGCATGATCAGCCATCCGGGCGTGGCGGCAAAAATGTTTGAGACACTGTACAATGAAAACATCAATATCAATATGATTTCAACTTCAGAAATCCGGGTAACCGTTCTCATCAAAGATTCCGATGCAGACCGGGCCATTAATGCTGTGCATGACGCTTTTGGGCTGGCGGAGTAAAGAAAATGATTTTACATGGCAATGTGAAACACACAGAGCAGGATATTTTTTAATATCCAGTTTCCTAAAATCAAAATCACGGCTGCATAGAGATAGATATTTCGAAATGCCATACCGGATGGCGTATGGCGCATATGGGGCAGCAGTGCCCGCAGGTTGCTGAGAACGTAGACCAGATATACGGATGTACCGTACAGGACTACAGGGTGGTAAACCAGGGAGTGGAGAAGATGCCCATGCAGCAGGGCAATCCATGCCCGGGTGCCGCCGCAGCCCGGGCAGTATAATCCTGTGAGCTGGTGAAAATAGCAGGGCGGAACAGGAATGTGCGCCAGTTTTATAAGGGAAAGCAGTCCTATGAGCACTGCGGATAAAACGAGACTGATCAAAAAGGTATGTTTCTGTTCTGGTATTTCCATGACATTCATGGGGGAATCTCCTTCTATTTTCCTACAGAATCCTAAAGCGTGTTGAATCTCCATTTTTCTGTGATATAATAAATATGAATTTTATAATTATAAGATAACCCGGCTGTTCCGTCAAGTTCTAGTGGTATGCTGGACGGCGGGCATTAAAATGCCGATAAAGTGGATGAAGGAGGCTTATCTTACATGAGATACACAGGAAAAGAACTGAAATGCAGAGCCAGGGAGTCACTGATGGGAAATTACACGGTGCCGGTTCTGTCGTCCATCGGTGTGTCAGTAACTACCAGTATTTTTGTCTGTATTGTGTCAATGATGTTCAGGGGAAGCACAACACTGGCCACGGTGCTGAGCCAGCTGACCACACTGATTTTTTCCCTGATTCTGTCTGTTTTTACCGCAGGTATTTCTCATATGTACTTGAACATTGGAAGGAAAAATTCCTGCAGCATCAACGATATTTTTTATATGTTTCACCGGAATCCTGACCGGGTGATTGTGGTGTGCTTTGTGCTCACTCTGATCAATATGATCTGTTCTGTTCCTGTCTATATGGTGCAGGGATTAGTGGAGAGAATCAGCACAACGGAGGAAATTCTGAGGGTATTTCCGGTTCTGATGGGAGCCATATGTCTGAGCATGGTTTTGTCCCTGTTTGTGACACTCCCTTTTGCGTTTTCTTATATGCTTTTGATCGACCATCCTCAAATGAGTGCGTCAGAGGCGTTGAAGGGCAGTGCCTCCCTGCTGAAAGGGAGTAAGCGGAGGCTGTGCAGATTCTATCTCAGTTTCACAGGCATGGGAATGCTGGTGGTACTGTCCGGGTTTGCGGCTTTTATATGGGTGGAAGCCTATATGCAGGCATCCATGGTCCAGTTTTATATGGAATTAAACGGGGAATTGGAGCAGAGGGAAAACACCCAGGAGCAGAAGGAAACGCCGGCGCTGCCGGCACGGCTGGATGATTGTGATAATTATAATGCGGAAGCATAGAAATTAGGAGGGCATGGAATGAGCGATCAAGATACGCTGAATACACTATCTTTAGTAGACGACCAGGTTTCCGATACGCCTCCGGAACCAGAAACAGAAAACAGCGGTGCTGCTGTTGAGGCGGGACAAACAGATGCCGCCTCTTTACAGGAACAGCCGGAGCAGGAGCAGGGCACGGCAGAAACATTCCGAGAGACCATTGCGGCACAGGCTGGTGATGGGCAGACGCGGCAGGAGGAACATGCCCAAGGTTACAGCTATGGCCAGCCTGGATACGGACAGAATCAGACTCAGGGAAATCCTAATCCATGGGGTCCCAATGGATTCAACGGTTCCGGAGGGCAGGGGACGCCGCCGGGCTGGCAGTATAACAATGGAATGGGTCAGCAGAGAAAGAAAAACAATAACACTATGGCAATGGCTTCCCTGGTTCTTGGGATTGTGTCCGTTCTTCTGTGCTGCTGCGGCGGTTTCGGGATTATCCTGGGGGCAATCGGGATTGTGCTGGCGATCTTATCCCGTGGCAGAGAGCCCATGGAGACCAGCGCTAAAGTGGGAATCGGATTATCCATTGGAGGAATTGTACTGAGTATTATTGTTCTGGTTATGGCTTTTGCGGCGATTGGAAACAATGAACTCTATGATTTTTATCAGAGAGGCTATGGGAATTACGAGGACTACGAAGATTTCAGCCACTATTTTGACCATAACGGCATGTAATTGGGTATCATTTTTGGAAGGAAAAATCACATGGATCTGATACAGATAATTGCCCGGGAGCTGCAGGTGAAACAGCATCAGGTTGAGGCGGCGGTTACACTGATTGACCAGGGAAATACCATACCGTTTATAGCCAGATACCGGAAAGAGGCCACAGGTTCGTTAAATGACGAGCAGCTGCGTCTTCTCCATGAGCGCCTTGTCTATCTGCGCAATCTGGAGGAAAAGAAACAGCAGGTTCTGGGCAGTATAGAAGAACAGGGAAAACTCACACCTGAATTGAAAGAGCAGATAATGGCGGCGCAGACTCTGGTGGTGGTGGAGGATTTGTACCGCCCTTACCGGCCAAAGAGAAGGACAAGGGCAACCATTGCCAAGGAAAAGGGCCTGGAGCCGCTGGCGGCTTTAATTGCCGGGCAGATGTTAAAGCGTCCGGTGGAAGAAGAAGCACAGGCATTTTTATCAGAAGACAAAGAAGTACATACGGTGGAGGAAGCGGTCACCGGTGCACGGGATATTATAGCAGAACAGATTTCAGAAGAGGCAGATTACCGGATTTACATCCGCAATCTTACGAAAAAGAAAGGGGTTCTTCAGTCTTCTGCCAAAGATAAAGAAGCTCAGAGCGTCTATGAAATGTATTACGATTTTCAGGAACCTGTGGAGAAAATGGCAGGTCATCGGATTATGGCCTTAAACCGCGGCGAGAAAGAGAAAATCCTGAGTGTAAAATTGGCGGCGCCGGAGGAAGACCTGATCCGCTATCTGGAAAAACAGGTGATTACCAAAAACAATTCCTATACAGCTCCTATCTTAAAAGAGGTGGCTGCAGACAGTTACAAGCGTCTGACAGCTCCTGCAGTGGAGCGGGAAATACGCAGTGAACTGACAGAGAGAGCCGAGGACGGGGCCATTCAGGTATTCGGCAAAAACTTGACTCAGCTGCTCATGCAGCCCCCTATCCCAGGACAGGTAGTACTTGGATGGGACCCGGCGTTCCGCACTGGGTGTAAGCTGGCAGTTGTGGACGCCACCGGGAAGGTGCTGGACACGGCGGTGATTTATCCCACAGCTCCCACCACAGAGGCGAAGATACGAAGTGCAAAGGATACGCTGAAAAAGCTGATTGAAAAGTATGGTGTGACACTGATTTCCCTGGGAAACGGCACAGCCTCCCGGGAGTCGGAGCTGATTATCGTGGAACTTCTCAAGGAGATTCCCCAGAAAGTCCAGTATATCATCACCAACGAGGCAGGGGCTTCTGTGTATTCAGCCAGTAAGCTGGCCACAGAAGAATTTCCCGATTACGATGTGGGCCAGCGCAGCGCAGCTTCTATAGCCAGGAGACTTCAAGACCCTTTAGCAGAGCTGGTGAAAATAGACCCTCAGTCCATTGGTGTGGGACAGTACCAGCACGACGTGAATCAGAAGAAGCTGGGAGCGGCTCTTTCCGCTGTGGTGGAAGACTGTGTGAATAAAGTGGGTGTGGACTTAAATACAGCTTCCGCATCTTTGTTGGAATATATTTCGGGCATTACCAAAACCACGGCAAAGAATATCGTGGCGTATCGGGAGGCCAACGGCAGCTTTACCAATCGGAAACAGCTTTTGAAAGTGCCCAAACTGGGGCCGAAAGCCTATGAGCAGTGTGCTGGGTTTGCACGGATCATGGACGGGGAAGACCCGCTGGACGCTACCAGTGTCCATCCGGAGAGTTATCCGGCAGCGTCTCTGCTGTTGGAAAAGCTGGGATATACAACGGAGGATGTGAAAGAACAAAAATTATCCGGCATTTCCAAAGAAATAAAACATCCGGCGGCCCTGGCAGAAGAACTTGGCATTGGCGAAATTACCCTCTGGGACATTGTGAAAGAGCTGGAAAAACCGGCCCGGGACCCCCGCGCTGAGATGCCGGCCCCCATTCTTAGAAGCGATGTACTGGAGATGAAAGACTTAAAAGAGGGTATGGTGCTCAGGGGTACGGTGCGTAATGTAATAGACTTTGGAGCATTTGTGGATATTGGAGTACACCAGGACGGCCTTGTCCACATCTCCCAGCTGACCAATAAAAAATTTGTGAAACATCCGCTGGATGTGGTCAGTGTGGGTGATGTGGTGGAAGTAAAAGTGATTAATCTGGATATAGAGAAAAAGAGAATCGGTCTGAGTATGATTCTCTGAAAAGGGGAGGGCTGTCTGTAAAAAACCAGATAGCCTTTCTGCGCTTTCTAAAGATGATTTTGCGCAGAACTTCTGAAAAATTTTCGAATAGGTAACCGCAGACCAGCAAATCAAAAAAGAAGATATAAAAATGGGAAAAATCAATCAGGTAAAACAAATTACACACGTACCCTATGTAAATCTATACGAATTAGATGTCACAAATAAAACAGGCGCAGACGGCAAATATTATGTGGCATCCAGGGCAAAAGACCCTGAGGCCATGAAGCTGGCCACAGGAAATAATACGCCCGATGGAGTGATTATCTACAGCGTTTACGGAGAACAAAGAGACCGGGTGGTTTTAGTCCGTCAATACCGTTACTCCATCGGAGGGTTTATCTATGAGTTTCCTGCCGGACTGGTGGAACCAGGGGAAGATTACCATGAGGCGGGTATCCGGGAATTGAAGGAGGAGACAGGGCTTACACTGGAACTTCTCCCAGCAGATCCCATGTACGAAAATCCGGGATTTACCACGGTTGGCATGACAGATGAGTCCTGTGCAACAATCTATGGATATGCGTCTGGAGAAATTTCAGACCGGGGCCAGGAGGATGCAGAGGAGATACAGGTGGTTCTGGCGGACAGGCAGGAAGTGAGGCGGATTTTGAGAGAAGAACGGGTGGCGATTATGTGCGCTTATATGCTGATGCACTTTTTGAAAGACCCGGAGCCGTTTGCTTTTTTGGAAGGATAGCATTTTATTGTTTTATTATAAAAGGGTCTGTGGGAAATTTTATTTTCCCACAGACCCTTTTGGAAGCTGGAAAACTATTCATGCCATCAGCAGAATCACAGCCTGCCATCCTTCTAAAGTAATCTTTTCACCATTTATGGACAATCCCTGATAATTATTCAACAGCACCTTTTTACAGATACCGGGAAGAGGAATATTCTGGCACTCTGTCTGCATATTTCCCAGTACCAGAAGCGTATGCTCATATTTTCGGTAATAACCCATCAAATTCCTCTGCTTCCGCAGATAGGGAATGAATTCTCCGTATACCACTGTATTGCCGTATTCCGGGTCCTTTCTCAAAGCGGTGAGCTTTTTGTAAAAACGAAGCAGTGAATTTTCGTCCTGTTCCTGGGCTGCGGCGTTAATCGCTGTATAATTGGGATTTACATCCAGCCAGGGTCTGGCGGTGGAAAATCCGGCATAAGGAGAGGCGTTCCACTGCATAGGAGTCCGTGCATTGTCCCGGCTGTAGGGCGAGACTGCCCTAATTGCCTCCTCCGGAGAATATCCGGCGTTTAAAGCAGTATGGTACTGGTTTACAGCGCTGATATCGTCCACCTGGTCAATAGAGCGGACTTCTATATTTTCCATGCCGATTTCCTGTCCCTGGTAGATAAAAGGCAGTCCCCGGAGCATGAAGTACATTACAGCCAGCAGTTTCTTGCTCTCCAGGGTTAATTCCTCCCTGGGTATATAATAGCTGACGCCTCTGGGAAGGTCATGATTTTCTATCAGGTTGGAGAGAAAACCTTTGTCCCCAATGCGCTCCTGGGCCTGGAAGCAGCAGTTTTTGTAATCCTCCGGCGTGATGGGAGTCCGGTCATACCAGCCCTTGGGGCTGTCTCCAAACGTGCTGGCAGAGAAATCAAACATACTGGAAAAATACCCGTTTTCCCCGATAAAGTCTTCCAGTTCCTCCGGTTTTTCATGGAAGACTTCACCTACAGAAAATGCATTGTGGGGTTTGAAGGTCCGGTCCCGCATTTCCCCCAGAAATTCCCCGATACCGCTGGCCTCTTCCAGCATATTGTCCATACTGGAAAGACCGTCTTTTTGGTCGGCAGGGTAATCCCTGTAAGGCAGGCATTTCTTAATATTAATGATGGCGTCAATCCGAAATCCGTTGAGCCCTCTGTCCAGCCACCAGTTGATATTTTTATAGATTTCCTCCCGGACTTTTGGGTTTTCCCAATTCAGATCCGGCTGTTTTTTGTGAAAAACGTGGAGATACTGTTTGTCCGGATGGCCGGGGAGCGGTTCCCATACAGGCCCTCCGAAATAACTTCTCCAGTTGCATGGGAGCTTTTCATCCTGCCGGTCTTCAATATAGAAAAAATTGCCGTACTCCCCGTCCGGGTCCTGGCAGGCTTTCTCAAACCATGGGTGTTCGTCGGAACAATGGTTTACCACCAGGTCCAGAAGGATATACATATTCCTGCTTTTGGCAGCAGCCAGGAGACGGTCCATATCTTCCAGTGTGCCGAAGGCAGGGTGGATCTGATAATAATCAGAAATATCATACCCCTGATCGGCAAAGGGGGAGGGATAGCAGGGGCTGATCCATAGAATATCCACACCCAGATCTTTCAGATAATCCAATTTTGCCGTGATGCCTGGGATATCTCCGATTCCGTCCTGATTGGTGTCGTAAAAGCTTTTGGGGTAAATCTGATAAACCACTTTGTCGTGCCACCATTTGCGCGTCATTTCTTACCTCCGTGTCTTCTGATCATTATATTTTTCCAGATAAGTATTGATCCGGTCCACAGGGTTTAACAGGCTGCTGATAGAAATATCATGATTCAGCGAGTCTATGAGAAGAGCGATGTATTTGCTCATGTCACAGTTAATATAATATGGTTTCTCCAGCAGTTCCGGTGTCTGGTAGACCAGATTGGTGGTGAGAAGCCGGTCAAACAAGCCCTGCTTGTATGCCAGATCGAATTTTTCCAGCCCATTGGTGAACAATCCGAATGTGGAACAGATGAAGATTTTTCCAGCCTGCTTGTCCTTTAAGAGAGCAGCTGTCTCCAGGACAGAATTTCCAGAGGAGATCATATCATCTATGATGATCATATTCTTTCCGGCCACGTCAGCGCCGAGAAATTCATAGGCGACCAGAGGGTGCTGTCCGTCCTCATACTGAACGGAATAATCCCGCCGTTTGTAAAACATTCCCATATCTACACCCAGTACATTTGCCAGGTAGATGGCGCGGCTCATGCCGTTTTCATCTGGGCTGATCACCATCAGATGCTCATTGTCAATGTCCAGATCCTTTTCGTGGTTGAGCAGGCCCTTGATAAACTGATAGGCGGGACGGATGGTTTCCAGTCCGTGCAGCGGAGTGGCATTCTGAATGCGGTCATCATGGGCGTCGAAGGTGAGAATGTTTTCTACTCCCATTTTGGTCAGTTCCTGGAGAGCCATGGCGCAGTCCAGGGACTCCCTGTCTGTGCGTTTGTGCTGGCGGCTTTCATAGAGATATGGCATGATTACATTGATGCGCCGGGCTTTTCCGCCCACTGCCGCAATCACCCGCTTCAGATCCTGGAAATGGTCATCCGGGGACATTCGGTTGGTATAACCGCCGATGGTATAGGTGAGACTGTAATTGCACACGTCCACCAGAATGTAAATATCATCCCCCCGGACAGATTCATCCAGCATTCCTTTGGCCTCTCCGGAGCCGAAACGGGGAACCTGGGAATGGATGATAAAAGAATCCCGTTCATAGTCCTCAAAGCCAAAACCCAGCTCCTGCGACATATTGCGCTCTTTTCGCCATTGGACGATCCAGCTGTTGACTTTTTCACCCAGGGCAGTGCAGCTTTCCAGGGGCATGATCCCCAGCCTTCCTACAGGTAACGTCGACAAATCTTTGATAGATCCCTGTCTCATAAATTTAAGTCCTCCTGATAATCCGTATATCTTCACCAATCAGGTTGATGAATTTGTAATTTTGTATGATTCTTGAAAAAGTTCTGGTGGAATATAGTCCGGGGAAGGACTCAAGCGCCAGGTTCGTGGATATGACCGCAGGCTTTTTCCGCAGTATCCGTTCGTTCACCACCTGAAAAAGCCGTGATGAGACGAAATTATTGGTGAGTTCTGTCCCCAGATCATCTAAAATCAGCAGGTCACAGTTTAATACATATTCCAGGATATCTCCGTTTTCTGATTCCCTGTCAAAGGTCTCCGCTGCCAGCAGGCTGAAGAAATCGTAGGCAGGAAAGTAAAGCACTCCGTAAGCTTTTTTCAGAATTTCATGGGCAATACAGTGGGAGAGGAAGGTTTTTCCCACTCCGGTATCCCCATAGATGAACAAGCCAGAGGTGTCATTTCCAAACTGCATGATAAATTCCTGCGCCATCTCTACGGCAATTCTGGCGTGTTCCCGGGGTGTTTTTCCTGTACTTTTATCTGTTATTTTATCAGAATAGCAGGAAAAAGAAAAGAGTTCAAAGTTTTCTTTTTCCAGGATAGCCTCCAGGCCGTACTGCCGGCAGAATAAGTCAGAGGCAAGTTTTTGGAAACACACACATCTTCCGTTATCTGTATAACCGGTATCCCGGCACAGCGGGCAATGGAAAGGCATTTCCAGATAATCGGGAGGAAAGCCGCTGGCGGTAAGCAGTGTGGTGCGTTCTTTGGCCAGGGCTTCCAGTTTCTTTTGGTAAACAGCATTGTCATCCCTGCTGCCTTTTCCAAGAAGGGCGTGAATTCTGCCTGCGCTTAAAGAGGCAATGGTATTTTGAATTTCTTTTAATCTGGGAACGAGACGGTAAGCCTGTTCCCTGCGTTCTTCCTGAAGACGCCGGCTGCGGTGCCGGCGCCGGTCATATTCCCGCATAATTTCATCATATTGAATATTTTCTAAAGCCATGAATGTGAAAACTCCTGTAACTTTTCGTCGAATTACGCCTGGAACATGGATTTTTTAATCTGGTCAAAATCATAGTCCCGGTGGGGGTAGTCGGTAAAACGGTTTGGCTTGGCCTTTCTGGGCATCTGCCGGACTGTCTTGGACTTATGGCCCGCATCCAGGGCTTCAAGGTCTGTCATGTGATGGACTTTCTTGGCGTGCCATTCCTCCAGGATTTTATCCGTATAGGGAAAGCTTCCGCTTCCTGTCTGGAGCACGGTTCTTCTGCAGGCTTCCAGAACCAGTTCCATGGAAAAGCCCCAGTCTTTTGTCCAGCGGTCCATGAATTCCGTTTCGCTCTTTACAGGATTGCGGTTTTGGATTCCCAGTGCTTTAAAAATGGTAAAATAAGTTCTGCTGTACTGACTGGTTTCCTCTTTGGCAGCCGTCACAGTGGAAATGCCCTGTTCGGCCCAGGATAGGGCAACTTTTTCAATGTAGCGGATGCTCTTGTGGTTCTTCGATACACAGTGTTCGATTAAAAATTCGATGAGCTCCAAGTCGAACTTCAGCCCCTCGTAAAAATAAAGAATTTTGTTGGTGTCTGTTAATGTAAGGGGCCGGCCCAGGTATTGTTCTGCAATGTAGAGAAGCTGGATAATATCTTCGTTTTTCTTTAGTTCACTGACTTTTTCCGATGTGAGGGAGTGGTCAGGCTCTGAAGCCGGGGCGGGTTCTTCCGCTGGTTTATCATCGCCGAAAGGGACTGCGGGCGGAATCTGTGCTGGCTGGGAGACGGCAGCTTCCAGCATTACATCCGGTTCCGGGGTGTGGGCAGGAGACGGCGTATGGGGTTTTGGGCTGGCTTTGGGGCTGAGAAAAGAAATACCGGTGAGTTTCTGGGTATGGTCAAAGTCCAGAAGCAGAAGCCCCTCCTTTTCCCAATACCGGACGGCCCTTAAAATATCCCCTTCGGTACAGCTCATTCTGTCTGCCAGCATGGACAGGGAGAGCTTTTCGCCTTGAATGCTCCGCAGAAGATACATGTATATTTTTACAAATTCGCCGTTCGCCCTCAGCATATACTTGTCTAGAAAAAGATTGGGTACCAATGTGACATCAGAAGGCCATTGTTTATGTAGATGAAGACTGTCCATGTTTTACACTCTCTTTCTGGCTATAAAAACAGTTGTGGTTAGGATTATAGCACACCTTATTTTAAATGGGAACCGGGAGTTTCAGCATTTTTTTACAGAGTGTCTCCGCTTCTGGGTGTGTAATTATCATATTGTATCATATTATTAATAGATACATATATAATTGTTTACAGAATTTTGGTGTTGAAATTTCTTAAAAAAAGAGTTATAGTAATTTCTATAAAAAATATAACAGGGTAGTCTGGCTTAATGACGCCATAAATGGATGTGGCTGTCTCACCGGCCGGCAGAATAAATAATAAGGATGTGTGTAAACATTATGAATCTATTTGGAAATAATATTGATCTGGCTAGGAAATCCATGCAGTATCTATGGGGGAAACAGCAGATCACCCTTCAGAACCTGGCGAATGTAGATACCCCTGGGTACAAGAGTAAGTATGTGACTTTTGAAGATGAATTCCGCAGCCGGTTGAAAAACGCGGCTTTGACCAGGGATGATGAGAAGATTGCAGATGTAATTAAGGATTCGAAGTTTATTGTACATAATACAGAGGATGAGTCTGCACGTCTGGATGAGAATAATGTAGATGCAGATGTGGAAAGTGTTGAGCTGAGCCGGGCGACTCTTCAATATATGTATACGGCACAGGCCATTACCAGTGATATTGCCAGGCTGCGTTCTGTGATACGGGGACAGTAGCCAGCGGCTGATGTTGTAAAGGAAAATTAATGAAGAGGAGAATAGGAAAATGGACGAAATGTTTATCACGCCGATTCAGTTAATGCACATAGGGGAGAGTCAGGCACCTGCTGTTGCAGAAAAAACAGTGGGGCAGGATGGCGTATCCATGTTCAAAAGTATTTTTCAGAGTGCCATTGAAGATGTGATCACTACAGACCAGGATCTGAGCCAGGCAGAATATCTTCTGACCACAGGACAGATTGATGACCCCGCCACGGTTACTACAGCAGCGGCAGAAGCCCAGCTGGCTGTGGACCTGCTGGTTCAGTTGAGAAACCGGGCACAGGAAGCTTATACGCAGTTAATGAATATCAACATATAGGGAATTGTATGTAAATAACCTATGCCATTTACTTGTCTTTTTTTCTGACAGCACATAACAAAAATCATTGATGTACTCTGATACGTTTCCGGTTTTTGCTATGTACTCCCGGAGAAAAATCTGGCACAACTGTCACAGGTTATTTTTCAACACGCTCTAGACGGGAAAAGTATGGATAACAAATTGAATGGGATGAACGGTTGATCATGAAAGAAAAGCTAGCAAAAGGGAAAGAATTCATTTTAAAACTCAGCAAAAAAACAAAAGTGCTGATTGGTGTGGGTGCAGTTGTCCTCATTGCGGCGGCGGTAATCCTGGCGTTGGTTCTGAACCGGAAAGACTATGAGGTTCTCTACTCGGATGTGAACACAGACGAGGCCCAGCAGATCATAGGGCTGCTGCAGGAGACGGCGATAGACTACCGATATGACGGCCAGGGTACGATATATGTGCCGGAACAGAGTGTGGACCAGGTGAAAGCGAATCTGGCCGCACAGGGTTACCCGAAAAGCGGGTTTACATATGATATTTTTACAAACAATGCCACAATGATGACTACGGATTCGGATAAGCAGACTTATAAACTCTATGAGCTGCAGAATCGAATCGGGGCGACTATTTCATTGTTTGACAATGTGAAAGACGCGAAAGTTACCATTGCACTGGGAGAACAACAGAAATATGCATTAGATGATTCCAAACAGGAGGAAGCCAGTGCATCTGTGGTAATGATTATGAAGGACAATGGTTCTCCCACAGAAGACCAGGCAGTGGCTGTACAGAACCTGGTTTCCAAGGCGATTCCAGGCATGACCATTGAAAATGTGGCGATCTTTGACGGGAACGGAAAGGACGTGTCCGTAGACCCGGAAGACCAGTCCAGTTCGAAGCTGACCAACGAAGATACCAGAGAAATAGCCAGAATGGTGGAAGACCAGGTCAGTGAGAAAGTGATGAACGTGCTGGTTCCTATTTTTGGGGACGAGAACGTAAGAGTTTCTGCAAAGGCCAGTGTGAATATGGAAACACTGATTCGTGAGAGCATCAGCTACACCACACCGGATAAGATTGATGCCAACGACAAGACAGGGCTGCTTTCCAATGACAGCGGTTCCAGAGAATCCAACGGAGAAGACGCCACAGCGGAAGGAGTTCCTGGCACAGAAACCAATGCGGATATTCCGGAATACAATACAGATGAGAATGAGAACGACACCCGTTACAGCAACTATCAGTATGACAGAGAATATCTGTTCAATCAGTTGAAGGAGCAGGGGGAGGTGCCTGCGGGAGCCATAGAGAATCTGTCCGTGGGTGTGACGGTAAATGGTGAGGATTTAGGCGATATTGATGAATATACTCTGATTTCACTGATTGGTAATGCCGCTGGTATTGACCTGGCGGACCAGGATGAGAAGATTACGGTACTGGCTGCTCCGTTCTACGATCCAAACGCGGAAGAGGAGACACAGAGCACATCGGGAAGCGGATTCTTTGCTAAGAGGAGTAATTGGATTATTATTGGAATTATTGTGGCAGTACTGTTGATCGCGGGAATTATTCTTGCAGTCATTTTACTGAGACGTAAGAAGAAAGCAAAAGAGAAGGCAGCTCTTGAACAGGCCCAGGCGGAAGCAGAGCAGGCGGAACTCAGCAGTCTGCTGGAGAACCTTGGCGAAGGAGAGGAAGCCAAAGAAGCCCCCGAGGGTGCGGCAGTGCTGGCATCGGAGGAAGAGACGGAAGAAGACGGGCCGATTTTGGATCCTCAGACCGAGAAGAGTATGGAACTTCGGCAGCAGATCCGCGATTTTGCAGAGCAGAGTCCCGAAATTGCAGCCCAGATGCTGCGTAATTGGCTGAATGGAGGTGAGGCAGATGGCGGAAGAAATAGTTGAAATTGATCTTGATCTAAAGCCAGAGCAGAAAGCAGCGGCTGTGGTGGTATCCATGGGCGTGGAACATGCGTCAGAAATATACAAATTCCTCACAGAGGAGGAGATTGAGAATCTGACAGTGGAAGTGGCGAAACTGGGACATTTGACCAGTGAACAGACACTAGCAGTTCTGGATGAGTTTTATAAAGTCTGTCTGACCCAGAAAGTAGTCACAGACGGCGGCATTGAATACGCCCGCACAGTACTGGAAAAGGCTTTCGGAGAGAGTACTGCCGCCAGGCTGCTGGAAAAACTGAATAAATTCATGAAGGCCAGTCCCTTTGACTTTATCCGCAAGACAGACAGCAAAAACATCTTGTCAGTTCTTCAGCATGAGAGACCACAGACCATCGCTCTGGTGCTCTCTTATGCGGGGGCAGACCAGACAGCGCAGGTAATAGAAGAGCTTCCGAAAGAAAAGCGGATTCAGGTGGTGAAAAGTATTGCCAGTATGGACCGTGCTTCACCGGAAGCAATCAAAGTGGTGGAAGCGGAATTGAAGAAACGGTTCTCCAACATTCTTACCACTGATTACACACAGATCGGCGGTATCGATTATATTGCTGAGGTAATGAACAGCATTGACCGCAGCAACGAAAAGTACATATTCGAAGAGCTGGGAAAAGAAGATGCACAGCTGGCAGAAGATATCCGCAAGAAGATGTTTGTATTCGAAGACATCCTTACCATGGACGACAGATCTGTACAGCGCTTTATCCGCGACTGCGATATGCGTGACCTGGTGTACGCTTTGAAGAATGCAAACGAGCAGCTGTCCAGCCTGATTTTCTCCAATATGTCCACGCGTATGGCTGAGAGTGTACGCTCTGATTTGGAAATCACAGTGAATGTGCGTCTGAAAGATGTGGAAGAAGCACAGCAGAGAATTGTAAATCAAATCCGCCAGCTGGAAGAAGCCGGAGAGATTGTGATTGCTAAGAGCGGAAAGGATGATATCATTGCTTAGTTATCGTGTGCTTAAGAGCGGAGGCAGCGGGATTGATATTCAACCTTATGAGTTCGATGCTGATTTTGGAGAAAAACCGCCCCAGGAAGAGCCAAAGGAGATTGTCCAGGCAGAGGAGGAAGATCCGGAAGCGGTAAGGCGGGCGGAAGAAGAAGCCCAGATGCGCAGAGCGATTCAGGAAGAATATGAAAAAGCCAGGCGCGAGGCACAGGAAATTCTGGAGAAAGCCAGGGATGAAGCGGCGGAGATCATTCGGAAAGCCGGGGAGGACGGATACCGCAAGGGTTACGACGACGGGCATACGAAAGGTTATGATGACGGCTATCAGAGTGCTCACCGGGAAATGACTGAGAAGATGGAAAGTGAAATCGACAGTTACACCAGCCAGATGAGACAGGTGATTGACTCTGTGACAGAGGAAAAGGAGAAAGTTCTGGAACAGTATCTGGATGATTTGAAGAAGATCTGTCTTGCCGTATCCGAAAAGATCATTCAAGTCAGTCTCCGTTCCAGCGGGGAAGTCATCAAACGGATGATTGTGTCTGCCACAGATAAGATTAAAAAAACTCAGTGGGCCAAGATTTACATATCCAGACAGGATTCTGAGATGATTGTAAAGGGCGACACACAGCTTTTGCATGAGATGGCCCGTCTGACAGATAATCTGAAAGTGGTGGTGATGGAGAAGGAGAGCCCGGGAACCTGTATCATAGAGCTGCCGGATGAGATTGTGGATGCCAGTGTGAGTACCCAGCTGGAGAATATCAGAGATATTTTAAATAACGCGCGTTTATAAGGACAGGTGGAAGAATTGTATAAAAATTTGCCAGGGCTGATAGCCAATGCAGATACAGTCAGCCACATTGGAAAAGTGGAGAATGTGGTGGGAATGTCCATTGAAGCATCTGGTGGAAATGCCAGCATCGGGGATATCGCCATGATTTACGACGACGACCGCAAGCAGCAGATTCCGGTGGAAGTGGTTGGATTCAAGAACGACAGAATCCAGATTATGGCATATGAGAATATGAGCGGAATTGCCACTGGGAGTTTTGTGCGCAACACGAGAAAGAGATTGAAGATTCCGGTAGGAGAGTTTTTGCGGGGAAGGATCATTGATGCTATGGGAAGGCCCATGGATAACAAAGGGCCTTTTCATTCCCAGCGGCATTATTATGTGGAAAACACTTTTATCAATCCCATGGACCGGCCATTGATTACCGACCGTCTGGAGTTTGGCATTAAAGCCATTGACGGGCTGAACACCATTGGAAAAGGACAGCGTATCGGGATATTTGCCGGCAGCGGTGTGGGAAAAAGTACACTGCTGGGCATGATCGCCAAAAATGTACGGGCAGACATTAATGTGATTGCCCTGGTGGGAGAGCGTGGGCGTGAGGTTATGGAGTTCGCGGAGAAAGATCTGGGGCCGGAGGGGCTGAAACGTTCCGTGTTAGTGGTCGCCACTTCTGACCAGCCTGCCATGCTCCGTATGAAGTGTCCCCTGGTTGCCACAACCATAGCGGAGTATTTTAAGGATCAGGGGAAAGATGTGCTTCTCATGATGGATTCTCTTACCCGGTTTGCCATGGCCCAGAGGGAGATCGGCCTTGCAATCGGAGAGCCGCCGGTTGCAAGAGGCTATACGCCTTCCATCTATGCGGAATTTCCCAAGCTGTTAGAGCGCAGCGGGAATTTTGAAAAAGGTTCCATCACAGGGGTATACACTGTGCTGGTAGAAGGTGACGACACCAATGAACCCATCTCCGATACGGTGAGGGGTATTCTGGACGGACATATTGTCCTCACCAGGAAGCTGGCAAATGAGAATCATTTTCCGGCCATTGATGTGAATGCCAGCATTTCCCGTCTGATGACCAGTATCGTCTCCCAGGAGCACAAAGACCTGGCCGCTAAGTTGAGAGATCTGCTGAGCCTTTATACAAAAAATGAGGATTTGATTGCCATCGGAGCATATAAATCCGGCACCAATCCCAAATTGGACCGGGCAATTCAAAAGATCGACCAGATTAATGGCTTTTTGATGCAGGGAACAGATGAAAATTTTACATATGAGGAAATTATTCAGCATATGCATAAAATATTGGATGTATAATCCATTCAATAAAGGTGAAGAAATTATGAAAAAGTTTTACTTTCCCCTTCATACTGTGTTAAACTATAAACAGCAGGTATTGGATAATCTCCGCAATGAGCAGGCTCAGATTATGAGTGATATTGTCAGATCGGAAAGGCGGATTGAGAATCTGGAATGCCAGTCCAGAAGCTGGGGAGGCCAGCTGCAGGAACGGCAGAAAGAAGGTATGACAGTCAGTGAGATCGGTACATATCACAGTTATCTCCATAACCTGCGTGTGAAGGAAAAAATGGAGAGAGAAGTTCTGGAGAGACTGGAGGAACGAAAAGAGCAGAAGAGAAAAGAAGTAGTGGCTGCAAAGACCGAGACATCCTCCATCGAATTGCTCAAAGACAAGAAAATGGCACAGTATCAGTATCAGGTGCAGAAAAGTGAAGAATTGTTCATAGAGGAATTTGTCTCCAATGTGCGCAGCAAAGCTCTGCGTCTGGAAAACGGGTAGACCTGCAGGGTTTGTTTTCCTGAAAACAGCCGGGCAGTTTTACTATATAGAATTGGTAACAGGTAAACTTAATGTTTTGTCAGGAGAAAGGAGGTTGATGAAAGGATGGAAAACACGATGCCGCAATTGAATACCGCAAGCCGGGCAGTTCAGCATATCCAGGCGTCCAGAGTCTCAGGAAGACCGGGGAGAGCCAATCAGCAGGACCGTTTCCGCGATCTGCTTCAGAATTCTCCGGGGAAAAACTCCTCAAAGGAGGCGCCAGACACTAGCGTTTCAGATGACAGCAAAGCAGTGAAACCGGAAAAGCAGCAGACGTCAGAGACTCAGGAATCTGCTGTGAAGGAGAAACAGCCGGAACAGGCTGAAAAAGAAGACGGTGCTGCTGTTGAAGAAACTTTGGCTGAAACAGCCGGTCTACAGATGATGGTATTTCTCATGAACAACAGTCCTGCTGGGATGCAGACCGCTTTGGATATCAATGGTCTGGGAGAAAAGGTACCGGAGATGCCGTTGGTTTCTGATGCCGTACTCACTCAGGATGGTGTAGGTGAAGCAGTGGAAATGCAGGCGGTTCCGGGGGAAGAACTCTTTGTTCAGACGGAAAATTCGGGAGAGGCAGCCCCGGTGTCAGACAGTTTTGCACCTATGATGCAGGAAGCACAGACAGCAGAAGCGCTTCCCATGGATTATCAGACACCAAAAACATCCCTTCAGCGGGGAAATGAGGATGCAGTGCAGGCGACAAACCTGCAGGGAGAGTCTCAGAACCTGCAGACAACAGTGGTACAGCAGGCTGAAGCGTCATCCGGCCAGGAGTCCAGGCAGTCATCTGAGAACGGCAGGGAAGAGGCTGAGTACACAGATGGTCTGTTATATTCCGCAGAGCATATGATCAGGCCGGAGACAGCGGCAGACAGGATTCAGCAGACTGGAGAGCCCCAGCAGCCAGTACATATACGGGCGGGGAATTCTCAGGAGCTGATGAATCAGCTGGTACAGCAGCTCAGAGACAAAACTGCAGTGGGAAAACAGGAATTTGAGATTCAGATTCATCCGGAAAACCTTGGCAGACTTGCAATCAAGGTGGCCTATGCGGCAGAGAAAGTCACCATATCTATTGTGTGTTCCAATGATAAAACCATGGAGGCATTGTCTGCAGGGGCAAAAAACATTGCACAGATTATGGAGAAAAATCTGGGGACACCTACTACCGTGGTGGTGGACCAGCAGGAAGAAAATTATCTGGAACAGTACAAAGAACAAGGAAATTCTCAACAGCAGCAACAGCAGGAACAAAAAGAAAAACAGGAACATACCTCAGAGGATAGTCAGGATTTCCTGCAGCAATTGAGATTAGGACTAATTTAGAAATTAAGGAGGTTTGATATGCCAACGAGTGAAGTTTCAGGAGCTTCTAACAGTGGGTATCACTATGAGCGGACCTACACACTGGAAGCACCCAGCAAAGAGCTGACCACTACAGACTTTATGAAACTGCTGGCTGCGCAGCTGCGGTACCAGGATATGACAAATCCCATGTCCAACAGTGAGATGATGTCTACCATGACACAGATGTCCAGCATCAGCGCCATGAATTCTATGACCCAGTCTGTTACAAACATGACAGGTGCCACCAATGATGTGCTGATGGTGAACATGACCAGCTATGCCACAGGTATGATGGGCAAGGAAGTGACCATTGCACTGGTAGACGATGATGGCAAAGCCACCGGGGAGAAGATAACAGGTACAGTAGAAGGCGTGAGCCTTTTTGAAGGAACTCCTATGGTTTATGTGGACGGAAAGGGCTACCAGCTGTCTCAGGTTATGAGCATCGGTGAAGTGAAAGACAAGGAAGAAGACGATGATAAAGTTGAAGGCGGCCAGGACAACAGTGGAAATGAGAGTACAGAGGGAAATCAGAACCAGGAAGTCTCTCAGGCCTAAAGCGTTTAGAAATTAGGAGCGGGCCAGGGAAGGCTTGCCAAGCGCTGGGAAAGATGGAAAAGAAATGCCGCTAGAACGCATAAGGGACGATGTCAGAAAGTGGTGATGGATATGTTAGAAAAGGTAAATCAGGTTTCCGAATTGAAAAGTGTCCGTCAGCTGCAGATAGAACGGGGAGCCGCAGGAGGCGTCGCAGGCAGTTTCGGCCAGCTGCTTCAGGAGCGGATGAATCACCGGGAGCAGGGAGTGCAGTTTTCCAAGCATGCAGCCCAGCGTGTACAGCAGCGGGGGATTCAGGTGACGGAGAACCTTCTTAACAGCATCAATGATGCAGTGGACAAGGCGCGTGCCAAGGGGGCGAAGGATGTGGTAATCATAAGTTCCCAGGGAGCTTTTATTGTGAATGTTCCCAATAATACGGTGATCACGTCCATGTCGGGTTCTGAGATGCGGGATAACATTTTTACAAATATTGACAGTGCTGTGCTGGTATAGGCCGGACCATAACGGAGGCTTTGTTCTCTGCCCGACTGGCAGAGAGCGTCGGCACGAAAAACTTCAATAGGTTTTGACAGAATTATAGAAAGGAAATTAAAATTATGGTCAGATCAATGTTTGCAGGCGTTGCAGGCCTGCGTACTCATCAGTCTAAGCTGGATGTTATCGGCAATAATATTGCCAATGTTAATACATGGGGATATAAAGCAGGAAGCGCTAACTTTATGGACGCCCTGTATACGAATACAACCAATTCTACAGGCGGAAATTCAACTGTTGCAGGAGGTCTGGGCGGTATCAATGCTTCTCAGGTTGGATATGGTGTACGGATGTCATCCATCAGCCGGGATTTTAGTAAAAGTACTCCATATCAGACAGGTCACGATTTGGACATTATGATTGACGGAACGGGATTCCTGATAGTAAGAAGTTCAAGTGGCGCGGCGCAGACACCCATTACAACGGATACAGATTTAGCTAATGCAGAAGGAGTGAGCCTTTCAAGAGTTGGGATTTTGACAGTTGATAATGAAGGTTACTTGGTTGATAGTAACGGATATTATGTTTATGGATTTCAGCCGGGCACCCCGGATCAGGATGGCAATGTAACCTTTAATACAGGTGAAATCAACAGAATCAGGATACCGAATGCACCTGATGATGTTCCTGAGACAGATAAGCTTCCTGCTGATGCTGAGGGTAATGTCAGGTATAAATGCAGCTCATACCGGATTATGAGTGATGGGACTGTAGTGGGATATACTCAGGGTGAGAGAAAAGTGACAATGGGGAAAATTGCTCTTGCTGGAGCCCAAAACGTGAACGGTCTGCAGAGTACTTCTGGATACTATTATCAAATCGGCGATAATACAGGTGCATGTACCATTGGAGAATCAGGAGCTATCCTGGGTTCAATCTTATCCGGCTACCTGGAAATGCCCAACGTAGACCTGGCAAAAGAATTCTCTGAGATGATCACCACCCAGAGAGGTTACCAGGCGAATACAAAAATTATTACAGTGACAGATGAGATGCTTCAGGAACTTGTCAATATGAAACGGTAATAGTTTTGCCTAAGAAGCGTGTCACAGCGCTTCTTAGGATTTTGTTGCCATTTGGACTGCTAAGAGCTGCCGGGCCGATGACAGCAGGAGTTTAACGAGGAGGAAGCAAAACTATATGATCCAATTAACCAAGATTAATGGGGAGCTGATTGTGATTAACGGCGACCGCATTGAGTGTATGGAGACGATCCCTGAGTCAAAAATATCTATGGACACAGGGCGGTATTACCTGGTGCAGGAGAGTGTGGAGGAAATCATTCAGAAAACCATTGAGTATCATGCGAGGATCAAGGAATTTGAGCGGACGATCCGCCGGCACTGAAACTCTCAGCCAGGGTGATGGATGTGTCAGCAGGCAGGTTTATCCCGAAAGAAAGGATGAGAAAGAGAATTACGTAATGGAGGCATTATAAATGGATATTACAAGTATATTGGGTGTACTAATCGGTGCAGCTCTGATTGTACAGGGAATTACTTTTGAGAAGTTAGGCAATTTCTGGGACCCGGCCAGTTTATTGATTGTTGTGGGGGGAACTTTGGCGGCAGTTATTGCCAGCTATCCTCTGAACAAGCTGAAGTCAATGGGTAAGCATATGGGAATGCTCATGAGCGGGAAGAAGTTCGAAGCTGCGTCCACCATTGACCAGCTCATTGACATGGCCCAGATAGCCAGAAAAAACGGACTTCTGGCTCTGGAAGAAAAGGCCAATGCCCTGCAGGACCCATTTTTTAAGCAGGCAGTCATGCTGGTGGTGGATGCTGTGGAAGCAGAAAAAGTGCGGGAGATGCTGGAAGGCTCCGTGGACAATATGGCGGCACGTCATGAGGACTGCGCAGGAATCTGGGATAAGGCGTCTGCTTTTGCTCCGGCTTTCGGTATGATTGGTACACTGGTAGGTCTGATTAACATGTTGAAAGGTCTGAACCTGGATGCAGGCGGCGCCAGTGATATCGGTGAGAACATGTCTGTAGCTATGATCACCACATTTTATGGCTGTATCCTGGCAAACCTGCTTTTTTCGCCCATTGCAAAAAAACTGCGTATTCGTAATGAGGAAGAGATTCTATATAAGCAGTTGATTATCGAAGGAGTGCTGGGTATCCAGACAGGAGACAATCCCAAGAGTCTGAAGGAACGTCTGGTAACATTCCTGGATACGAAACAGCAGCTGAAACTTCTGGAGTCAGAGAGCGGTGGAGAATAATGGGGCGCAGTGGTAACCAGGAAATAGAGATGATCAAGCAAGGTGGTGAGTAGCATATGAAGAAGCGTCAGCCAGCAGCAGAGGGCGGTGCCAACTGGATGGATACATACGGGGATATGGTAACGCTGCTTTTGTGCTTTTTCGTTTTACTGTATTCCATTTCTTCTGTTGATCAGCAGAAATGGGAGATTATCGTCAAGAGCTTTAACCCGGGAGCCGATTCTGTATCGCAGATTGTCACTGACAGTGATTTAAAAGAGGGTGACAATGACGTAGAAGGCGGTATGGATAAGCCCAAGATGATTGATGATTTTGAAGATTTGTATTACACTCTTCAGGAACTTGTCCAACAGCAGAATATGGGAGACAGTGTATCCGTGGAAGGCGGAGAAGGGTTTGCATTTATCACCTTTCAGGATATGGTTTTCTTTGATGGGGACAGTTCTGTATTACGAGATGATGGCAAACCTATTCTTCAGGCATTTGGCCAGGCCATGTCAGGAGTGAGTGATTCCATTGAGCAGATACAGGTGCTTGGACATACATCCCAGGGGGACCCTACAGTTCCCAATGAGGCCCACACAGACAGGCTGCTGTCGGCGGAGCGTTCTGCAGAGGTGGTGGCGTATCTGCAGCAGGTCAGTGATATTGACCCTGCGAAAATGGTTAGTTCCGGTTTTGGACAGTTCAGGCCGATTGCCGGTTTTGACACACCGGAGGGGCGGGCGAAAAACCGCCGGGTAGAAATTTTAATTACCCGTACTGGAGCTGTTGAACAAAATCTGGATACGTATTATAATCAGATATATGGCCAATAGCCAGGACGAGGACAAAGGAGTGCAAAAATGTCTGAAGTATTATCGCAAAGCCAGATAGATGCCCTTCTTAATTCTATGAAGGAAGGGGGTGACAGCGGCGCAACCTCCCAGGAAGAAGAAAAGAAGAAAGAGCAGACATACAGGAAGTATGATTTCTATAGTCCGAAAAAATTCACAAAGGAGAAGCTGAAACTGCTCCGCAGCATTTTTGAAAATTATTCAAGAATCGCGACTTCTCAAATGAACAGTTTGTTCCGGATGACCAGTGATATGGAAGTTATGGATGTGGAAGAACAGCGGTATTATGAATTCAATAACGCGCTGGCAGATACAGATATTATGACATTGGTTCATGTATCCCTTCCAGAACAGACGGCGAATCCATCAGTGCTGATGCATATTTCGCCCAGATTGATGGTGAATATGATAGACCGTATGATGGGCGGTTCAGGGGATGACAACAGCATTGACAGCGGATATGTGTATACATCTATTGAAAATGTAATATACCGGAAGATCATGGGGTATTTTGTCGCGCCGTTGAAAGACGCATGGTCCACCTATATTCGTATAGAGACGGAGTTGGAACGTGTGGAACAAGACCCCAGCATGTTCCAGGACATCAGTATAGATGAGACAGTTGCTATTATTGTTTTAAATGTACAGTTTGGGGATTTAACGGGGAATATCAATATTTGTATTCCCGGAAATCTGCTCACGGATATTTTCAATACGATTGACCGGAAGAAGAATGTCAATCTGGATGACGACAAGAAGGATGAAGGCATCCGTGAAGGTATCATGGACAGTATTCGTGATTCTGCACTGCATGTGAATGCAAAACTGGGGGCTGTGGAAATTAGTCTGGAAGACCTGTATAATTTACATGTGGGCGATGTCATTGACCTGAATAAGCCCAAAGAATCCCATGTGGCACTTTATGTGGAAAAGCAGCCATGGTTTATCGGAAGACTGGGAGTTCATAAGAAGAATATGGCAGTCAAGATTGAGAAAAGAATAGCAGATGACGAAGACCTGCGCAGGCTTGTCGTAGAGTCTGAGCAGGAACTGGAAGAACTGGAAACCGAAGTGATTTAATTCATTTTAATAATAAGCAAGAGAGGTATGAAAAATGGCGAAAATTTTATTAGTAGATGATGCGGCGTTTATGAGAATGATGGTGAAAGAAACATTGACAAAAGCAGGGTATACAGATTTGTATGAAGCGGCAGACGGGATGCAGGCTGTGGAAACATATAACGATATTAAGCCGGATCTGGTGCTGATGGATATCACCATGCCCAATATGGATGGATTGGAAGCTCTGAAGGCGATTAAAAGTAAAGATCCCAACGCTAATATTGTAATGTGCTCTGCTATGGGACAGGAGAGCATGGTTATCGACGCAATTAAGTCAGGAGCAAAAGATTTTATTGTAAAACCTTTTAAACCGGATCGTATTTTGAAAACAGTGTCCAGTATTGTAGATGCCTGATTAGGAGGAGGGGACATGTCTTTTCTAAGTTCATTTAATATTAGCGCGTCCGCATTGACTGCTCAGAGAATGAGACTGGATGTGGCTTCAGAGAACATTGCAAATATCGAAACAACCAGGACAGAAGGCGGCGGTCCTTACCGGCGCAAACTGGTGGTGCTGGAAGAAATAGGAAACAATACTTTCAGGCAGGCACTGCTGGCTGCACAGAATAATCATGAAACGACTAAAGGCGGTGTCCGGGTATCACAGATCATTGAAGATGAAAGTGAATTTAAACGTGTATATAATCCGGATCACCCGGATGCCGATGAAGATGGGTATGTGTCTCTGCCGAATGTGGATTTGATTAAGGAAACTGTTGATAGTATGTCAGCGACCAGGTCCTATGAAGCCAATATTACGGCATTTAATTCTTTGAAAACTATGGCACAGAAAGCTCTTGAAATTAAGTAGCAAAATCATTGGGTATTTTATCCAAATACACGGAAAGAGAGTAAGATGATATGAGTTTTAAAGAGTTTAGCACATTAGAGATAGATGCCGTAGGTGAAATACTCAACATCAGCCTTGGTGCTTCTGCTACGGCTCTTTCTACATTGCTGAATGTGCGGGTTGATATTACAACTCCTGTGGTAAAAGTAGTTGAAAAAAAGAAATTTGAATTCGAAGAACTGGAACCAGCTGTAGGAGTGGAAATTACCTATGTAGAAGGACTTCGCGGAAGTAATATTATGCTTCTCAAACGTACTGATGTGAAGATGATCGTAGAAATGATGATGGGAATGGAAATTCCTGACGATCAGTTTGAGATGAATGAGATCAATATCAGTGCGATCTGTGAAGTCATGAATCAAATGATGGGGGCTTCCTCCACTGCGCTTTCTGAGTTTCTTGGGGAGACGGTGAATATTTCAACACCTACCTCTACAGAAATAGAGGATGTGCATAAATTTAAAGAGCATTACTTCGCAGATGAAGAAGTGATGATCTGTGTGAAATTTTTACTGCGCATTGGGGATAATTTGGAAAGTGAGTTTATGAACCTGATGCCCACAGATCTGGCTAAGAAGCTTGTGAAAGGATTCCTTCCGGACTTTGACGATGATGAGCCGGAACCAGAACCGGCTGCAGCCCCTGCAGCAGCACCGGAACCTGCGGCGGAGGAATCCTCTAACCGTATGATGAGCCAGGAGGAAATTGAAGCTCTTCTGGCAGGAGGTGCAGGGGAGTCTTCAGAACCTGCAGCACCGGAACCTGCGGCTGAAGAAACGTCCAACCGTATGATGAGCCAGGAAGAAATCGAGGCACTTCTGGCAGGGGGCGGAGCAGAGTCTTCAGAACCTGCAGCACCGGCTCCAGCGGCAGAAATGCCCCAGCCAGCTGCTCCGGCACCGCAGGCTGCACCCGCTGTGACACCGACACCACAGCCGGCGCCTGCAGCTATGCCTGTACAGCCTCAGGAGATGGCAGCAGTTCAGCAGCCTGTTATGCCTCAGGCGGCAGTACCTGTGAATAATGCACTCACGGAACAGATGATGAATCAGATGGCGCAGATGACTCAGATGATGAGCCAGATGCAGCAGGTGATGATGACTCAGATGCAGCAGCGTCCCAGTGCAGATCCCAAAAAGCTGAATGTTCATCCAATGCCTTCCGATCCTTTATCAGGAAGACTGGCAGGCGAGGAACAGGAAGAGAATATGGATATGATTCTCGGTGTGCCTTTGGAAGTTTCCGTGGAAATCGGACGCACCAGAAAGCTTGTCAGAGACATTCTGGAATTCACGAAGGGCTCTCTGGTAGTTTTGGATAAAATGGCTGGAGAACAGGTGGATTTATTTGTAAACGGACAATGTGTTGCCAGAGGTGACGTGGTGGTAGTCGAAGACAATTTTGGAATTCGAATCACAGAAATTCTGGCGGAGAATATGCCTGAGCTAAAATAGGAAAAAAGCGATGTTGGAAGGAATGTTGACTGCAATCAGCACACTGTGTATCGTTATAGTGATTATTTACTTGAGCTATGTGGCGGCAAAATTTGTGGGAAAGAGTCCTATCCGGGGCGGCCGTTCCCAATACATGCGCATGATTGACCAGATGCCTTTGGGACAGAGCCGTGCCGTGTCTGTGGTTCAGGTGGGAGACCGCTATTTTCTCATAGGAATTGCTGAGAAACAGATTAATATATTGGCAGAGCTTGAGGAAGAAGGTCTGGTTCCTCTTAAAATAGAGGAACCGATGAATCAGGCTGCCATACCTGATTTTAAAGAGCTGATGCGCAGACTTGAGGAGGCCAGGAAACACTGGAGCGACAAAAAGTAAGTTATGTAACGCAGCGGATGAGGAGTGGGAGTGAATGGATGCACTTGTAAATATTAACGGGGACCGGGTGCCTACACTGGAATTACTGCTGATGTTGACGGTGATTGCATTGCTGCCGTCCATCCTCGTTATGATGACATCATTTACCAGAATTGTAATTATCCTGTCATTTGTCAGAAATGCTTTGGGAGTCCAGCAGGTACCGCCTAGTATGGTTATGGTTGGAATCTCGCTGTTTCTGACACTTTTCATTATGAATCCGGTGATTACGGAGATTAATACAACCGCCTATGAACCGTATAAAAATGAAGAGATTTCCCAGGAGGAAGTGTTGAAGCGTGCCCAGGTACCTTTAAAGGAATTTATGCTCCGCCAGACGGAAGTCAGTTCCCTGAATATGTATAAGGAGCTGTCAGGAGCGGAGGAGATAGAAGAGGCCACGGAACTTCCTATGACCACCATTATTCCGGCGTTTATTACAAGTGAATTGAAGCGTGCTTTTATGGCGGGATTTCTCTTGTTTCTGCCGTTCCTTCTGATTGATATTGTAGTTTCTACTACATTGATGTCCATGGGTATGTTCATGCTGCCTCCGGCTACTATATCGCTGCCCTTTAAACTGTTGCTTTTTGTCACAGTAGATGGATGGCAGCTGCTGTTTTACAACCTTGTGCAGAGCTTTCGGTGAGATATAGGAGGAATCTATGACAAACGGTGAAGTATCGGATCTGATGTATGAAGTGTTTGTACTGGCTCTCAGGCTTGCGGCTCCCATGCTGGTCATCAGTATGTTAATCGGTCTGATCATTGCGATTCTTCAGGCAGCCACCCAGATTCATGAACAGACATTGACCTTTCTGCCAAAGCTTTTGGTCATCGCTTTGATTTTGGTATTTACGGGAAGCAGTATGCTCACGGCACTGCAGGACTTTACGAATCAAATGTTTGAATTGATGGCGGCATTATGACAACACTGGAAGTTTTGGATACATCGCAATTTTTGCTGTTCTCTCTGATTATGATGCGGATGGCAGGTTTTATACTTCTGAATCCTATTTTGGGAAGAAACAGCATACCAATGATCGCTAAGTCAGGGATGATATTGGTTTTGACTTTACTGCTGTATTCTGTTTCCCAGGGAGAGAGGATTGAAGTGGAGTCCTCTCTAACATACAGTCTGTTGTTGATGAAGGAATTTGTGATTGGCTATTTTCTGGGGTTTGTGGTACAGCTTTTCAGTATGGTCATTACTTTTGCGGCTGCTGTAATTGATTTTCAGATGGGAATTTCCATGGCTATGGTATTTGATGCGCAGAATAATGCCCAGATTCCTCTGTCAGGAAGTATTTATAATGTATATTATATGCTCCTGTTTTTCGCAGTGGACGGACATCTGGCAATGATGAAGATTCTGCTGACCTCCGCTCAGGTGGTTCCGTATGGAGCTGTGGTATTTTCCAGAGGAGCATTTTGGGCAGTGCTGGATATTTTTTCAGAATGCATTGTGTTTGCTATGAAGCTGGCTTTTCCTATATTGGCAGCAGAGTTTATTGTCACCATGGGAATGGGAATTCTGATGAAAATGATACCGCAGATCAATGTGTTTGTGGTGCAGATTCAGGTTAAAATTATTGCAGGTCTGATATTGTTCCTTTTCCTGTTTTCGCCTATGTCAGATTCCATAGGGGATTTGATTGGCGGTATGCTGCGGCAGATGCAGGAGATGTTACGGATGTTACAGTAAAAGGAAGTGAGAAAAAATGGCAGACGGTCCAGGCGGTGAAAAGACCGAGAAGGCCACACCTAAAAAGCGGAGGGATCAAAGGAAAAAGGGTAATGTTTTTACCAGCAAAGATGTGGCTGTACTGGTTTCATTTATGGTTGCGTTTTATGGTATCCGTTTCTATTTTCCCACGATATACCGATATTTAAAGAATTATATGCTCCGCTACCTGGAGAATCTGTCAGTCATAGATGAATTGTCTATGGGAACACTGCAGTCCATTGGTATGGAGACTATGATCAATATCGCTATATTGATTCTTCCGCTTTTACTGGTGATGGCCGCTGTTGGAATACTGGGCACTGGCATCCAGACCCGGTTTCTTTTTACCATGGAGACGGCCAAACCGAAATTTGGCAAGCTGAATCCCATTAAAGGGATTAAAAACTTGTTTTCGCTGAAAAAGGCTGTTGAACTGCTTAAAAATCTGGTGAAAATTTCTATTCTGCTTATTTTTCTATATACGATGATCCGCGATGACTTAACGGGAATTGCACGGACCATTGATATGGATCTGAAAGTTTCCACAGTGTATGTACTGAATACTATCATGAGAATTGTATTCCGTTTGGCACTGGCCTTTGCGGCTCTGGCGGGATTTGATTTCTTTTATCAGCGCTGGGATTTTGAGCGTGAGATGAAGATGACCAAGCAGGAAGTCAAAGAAGAATTTAAGCAGATGGAAGGGGATCCCAAGGTAAAGGGCAAGATCAGAGATATCCAGAGGCAGAGAGCCAGAAGCCGTATGATGCAGGCGGTGCCTCAGGCTGACGTGGTGATCAAAAACCCCACCCATTACGCGGTTGCTCTGCGGTACGATATCGACCGGGACCACGCTCCGGTTGTCATTGCGAAGGGACAGGATGAGCTGGCCCTGCGTATTATAAAGATTGCAGAGGAAAACGCGGTTCATGTTGTGGAAAATAAACCTTTGGCCAGAGGAATTTATGCGTCAACACCTCTGGATGGGGAAATCCCCCAGGAATATTATGGAATGGTTGCAGAAATTCTTGTATATGTATTCAAGGAAAATCACAAAGTAATTCTGTAAGAGGATAGGAAGAGACATGCAAAGATTGGTGAAGACATGAGAAGAATAATGAATTATGGGGTATCATTGTTTGTAGTAGTAATTGTACTGCTTTTGATTATCCCTTTAAGTCCATTCCTGCTGGACGTTATGATTATTTTGAATATATCGGCAGCCCTGATTATCCTTTTGATCAGTATGAATATCACAGAGTCCTTGGAATTTTCCATTTTCCCGGCATTGCTGCTGATTACCACTTTATTCCGGCTGGGTATCAACGTATCTTCCACCAGGAATATCTTGTCGAATTCCGGAAGTGCGGGCCAGGTCATTCAGGCTTTTGGTGATTTCGTCCTTCAGGGGAATGTGGTTGTTGGATTTGTTATCTTTTTCATTATCGTTCTGGTACAGTTTCTTGTAATTACCAAGGGTGCAGAACGTGTGGCTGAAGTTGCGGCGAGATTTACCCTGGATGCTATGCCGGGCAAGCAGATGGCCATTGACGCTGATTTAAGTTCCGGCCTGATCAATGAGCAGGAAGCGAAAATACGTCGGTATAAAATCCAGAAAGAAGCAGATTTTTACGGCTCCATGGACGGTGCCACCAAGATTGTAAAGGGAGATGCGGTCATGTCACTGATCATCACCGCGGTGAATTTTATCGGCGGTGTGGTTATCGGTATGGTACAGGGAACTATGTCCTTTACAGAGGTGCTGTCTGTGTACTCCATTGCCACAGTGGGTGACGGTCTGGTTTCTCAGATTCCGGCTCTTTTGATTTCTGTGGCCACTGGTATGATCGTGACCCGTGCGGTGGCGGAGGGAAGTCTGAATCAGGATGTTTCCAAACAGTTTCTGGCTCAGCCTCAATCTATGATGCTTGCCGGTATCGTGATGCTGGTGCTGATGCTGGTGCCGGGAATGCCTAAGCTGCAGATGATCATAGTAGGTGTGGGCTTAGTGGCCGGCGGAATGCTGTTGAGCAGAAGAATGGAAAATATGGCACAGCTTCAGGAACCGGAATTGGCTATGGTGGGCGGCGGACTGGCCGCAGATCCTATGGAGGAAGCCGAGCCGGTGAGCGAAGAAGAATATTACCGGGATATTAATAATATCTATTCTTTGATTAGTGTGGAGCCTGTGGAGATGGAATTCGGCTACAGCCTGATTCCTCTGGTGGATGAGGCCAGCGGCGGAAGGATGATCAACCGGATAGTTATTTTCCGGCGTCAGTACGCACAGGAAATGGGGCTGGTGATTCCCTCCATTCGTCTCAGGGACAGTTCCAGTCTGAATACCAACCAGTATGTGATTAAGATTAAAGGCGAGGAAGTGGCTAAAGGTGAAATCCTGGTGGATTATTATCTGGCACTGGAGCCGCCCAATCTGTCTGGGGAAGTGGACGGAATCGAGACAGTGGAGCCGGCTTACGGAATTCCCAGCCGGTGGATCACTCCGGAGAACAAGGAGATTGCTGAGATTTATGGATATACAGTCATCGACCCGCTGTCAGTTATGCTGACCCATCTCTCAGAGACACTGCGCAGGCATTCTTATGAGCTTGTCACCCGTCAGGAAGTGGTACAGCTGGTGGAAAATACGAAGAAGAATTCAGCCGAGCTGGTGGAAGAAGTGATTCCGGCCTTGATTTCTTATGGCGGTTTCCAGAAAGTGCTTGTAAACCTGCTTAGAGAGGGGATTCCCATTAAGGACATGGAGACCATTCTGGAGACCATTGCGGATACAGTTCCCAACAGCAGGGATATTGATACCATAACAGAAAATATCCGGATTGCCTTAAAGAGAACCATAACCAGGCGGTTCAGCGAAAATGGCAGTATGCGGGTTGTCACCCTGGATACGGAGCTGGAGAAGCATATGATCGCCAGTCTGACGAAAAGTGACCAGGGGACTTATATGGCCCTCAGTCCGGATACTATGCAGAGCATTATTGAACAGCTCAGCGAAGAGATACGGAAGTTCCATGAATTATCACAGGACGTGATTGTTCTTACCAGTCAGGTGATACGCCCTTACTTTTTCCGTCTGATTGAACAGTTCTACCCCAATGTTTATGTGTTGTCCTTTAATGAAATTGCTAACAATGTGCAGATACAGGCTTTAGGAAGTATCACCGAATAATGGGCAGACATGCCGAGGAGTTTGAGACATGAGCGTGCAGAATTCATACAGTGAAATGACAAATGAAGAGTTGTTGAAGAAATATCAGGACACCAGAGAGCTTGCTGTAAAGCAGGAGCTGGTGATGCGTTATGTCTATATTGTAAAAAGTATTGCCCTGCAGATGCGGGATGTGTATGTAAGTTTTGCCCAGATCGATGATATGGTTAATGAAGGCGTTCTGGTAATCATGAACGCGCTGGATAAATTTGATTTTGAAAAAAACGTAAAATTCGAGACTTATATTTTTAAACGGATACGGGGAATGATTATAGACCTGGCCAGAAGGCAGGACTGGATTCCCCGGAGCGTACGTAAAAGTGCAAAAGAAATCGACAACGCCACCATGGAGTTGTATAATGAACTGGGAAGGTATCCCACTGCTGAGGAGATTGCGGCCCATCTGCATGTGAGTCTGGATAAATATCACGATGCAGTGGGAAAGACCAATCTTTTCAACGTGCTGTCGCTGGACATGGTTCTGGAGGAGACAATGGAAAACAGGAAATCTGTCCAGCTTCCCTCCAGCAACATGCAGGAACAGCCGGAGGCGCACATGATGGAGCAGGAGCTGCACGGCAGGCTGGTGGAGGCCCTTCATAGTTTAAAAGAGAATGAGCAGATGGTGGTATCTCTTTATTATGTGGACGAATTGAATATGAAAGAAATTGCCAGGATCCTGGAGGTCAGTGAACCGAGGATTTCCCAGATACATGCCAATGCCTTGAGAAAGATGAGGCTGTTTCTAAAAAAGGACCTGGATATTTAATAAATAGAGGATTGAGAAGGAAGGAGTGAGGTTATGTTCCAGGGTTTTTACAATCTGACTTCCGGTATACTCACACAGACCCGGAATCAGAATGTGATCAGTAATAATATGACCAATGTTTCTACACCCGGGTATAAGAGTGATAAATATATGGCCACTACTTTTCGGGAAGAACTGATGTACCGCAGCGGGAATATTGACAAGAGCAATAAGACAGAGATTGGTACAATGGCCATGGTACGGGCTTCCGATGAGACGGTGACAGACTTTGAGCCAGGTGCGGTAGAGGAGACCAACGAAATTTTTGATGTGGCACTGCAGGATAATGGATTTTTCATGGTGCAGACGGAAAATGGCATTGGTTATACCAGGGACGGCTCTTTCATTCTTGACGACCAAGGTTACCTGGCTCTGCCGTCTGTGGGCAGAGTTGTGGGAAGAAACGGTCAGATCCGTATCGGTACAGATAAGATTGCCATTGACAGTTCCGGACGCATATTCAGTGAAGACGGCCGGACACAATATGGACAGATTGCAGTTGTGGACTTTAATAACTATGATAATCTGGAAAAAGGCGGGAATGGTGTGTTCTATACCAACCAGCAGGCTGTGGCTGCAGATGGGAAGATGCTTTGGAAATATCTGGAGCGGTCTAACGTAGACTCCGTACAGGAGATGGTTAATATGATGAGCAGCCAAAGAGCTCTGGATAGTGCGTCCCAGGTTCTGAAAATGTATGATCAGATTATGGGTAAAGTGGTTACGGAGATCGGGAAAGTGTAGCGTAATATGACAGCGGCAAAGGAGTATGCGTATGAATCAATCTTTTTACACAGCAGCGCTCGGGATGGGCAGTGAACAGTATAAGCTGGACATTTTGTCTAACAATACTGCAAATATTAATACATGGGGATATAAGACAAAAGTTCCCATTTTTTCCGAGTTGATGTATTATGAAATGAAGGGAAAAGTTGACCAAAATAATGAACTGCTGTCAGGAACCGGGATGCGGATTCAGAAAGCAGACACTGATTTTTCCCAGATGACCCTTGCAGAGACACCCGGAGATTATGATTATGCCATTGAGGGAGACGGCTTTTTTATGCTGAGAGATCCGGCTAGTAATGAGATTACTTATACCAGAGATGGAAGTTTCAGCTTATCTCTGCGGGGAGAGCAGTTCTATCTTATCTCCTCAACGGGAAAATTGGTACTGGATCAGAACAGAAATCCGATCATAGTCAACGAGAACAGCCCGGATACTCTGAATATCGGTATTTTTGATTTTGTCAACAAAAACGGTATGCTGAGTGTGGGTGATAATGAATTTACGCCAGTTGCGAAAAATGGCAATCCCTTTAATGCGCAGGATGCAACGCTGCGCAAAGGAATGCTGGAAATGTCCAATGTAGATTTTGCCGACCAGCTGACAAAAATTATTGAGGCGCAGAGAGCTTACAGTTACGCCTTAAAGATGGTACAGACATCAGATGAAGTAGAGAATAAGATTAATGGTCTGAGAGCGTAAACTGTCTGACCTTTGAGGAGAGGAGAATCTATGGGAATTGCGAACTATGAAGATATGAATGCTTTGGAACTGGATGTGATTAAAGAGATCGGAAGCATTGGAACAGGAAATGCAGCTACGGCTCTTTCACAAGTTTTGAAAAAGACAACAAAAATGTCTCTTCCAGCTGTCTATGTCCTGGGATACAATGAAGCCATTGAGATGGTGGGAAGTCCAGAGGAAATCGTTGCTGCCGTTCTGGTTAAAATGTCAGGTGAGATCAACGGTATTATGCTGTTTATCTTGAAAATTGACTTTATCAACGCAGTTTTGGACAGTGTGTTGTCAAAGGATATTGATGACTACATGGATTTGACAGAACTTGAGAAATCAGCTCTTGAGGAGATCGGAAATATTATTATTTCATCTTATGTGAATGCTATGTCCGGGCTTACAGGAGTTTCGATAAAGCTGTCAATTCCCAGCATTGCCATTAATATGCTGGGTGGGATTTTAAGCGTTCCTATGGTAGAGTTTGGATATGAGACAGACAAATTGATGATGATTAACGGCAAATTCATTGTAGATGACAAAGTACTGGACAGCAATCTGCTGATGATGCCAGATATTCAGTCTTTAAATTATTTAATGCAGAAACTGGGAGTTAATTAATCATGAATAAACAGATTACAGTGGGAATCGCGGATATGAAAATGGCCAGGCAGGAAGGGATTCTGATTACCTATGCCTTAGGTTCTTGTATCGGTATCGCATTGTATGATCCAATGATAAAATTGGGGGCACTTGTTCACATTATGCTGCCTGAAATTGGGAGGATGTCCAATGCCAATCTTTATAAATACGCAGATACAGGATTGAATGAGACTCTGCGTAAAATGACTGCGTTTGGTGCAAGCAGAAACCGGATAAAGGCAAAGATTGCCGGCGGGGCCAAAATGTTTGAGATGAAGGGCGGTCAGGATCTGGGAAATATCGGACAGAGAAATGCTCAAAATGTAAAAAAAATCCTGCGTGACAATGGAATACGTCTTGTAGGTGAAGATACAGGTGCAAATTATGCGCGGACGATGCTCATGGATGTCAGCGATGGAAAGGTAACGATAAAGACCTTTGGCAGGCCGGAGAAAACCATGTAAAGGAGAGGATGATATGGCGCAGACAGAGATATTACTGGAATCAGGTACGAACGAGATTGAAATTATGCAGTTCATTATATATGGGGAGCTGTATGGGATTAATGTGGCGAAGGTGACGGAGATCATGATGTCCGATAAGGTGAAACCTGTTCCTCATGTACACCCCTCTGTGGAAGGTATTTTTAAGCCAAGAGATATCCTCTTGACTGTGGTGGATCTGCCTTTTTATCTTACAGGAAAGCCCACGGAAAAGAATGCCAGGGATTTATTTCTTGTAACGAATTTCAACAAGATGCACATTGCTTTCCGGGTACATAATGTGGTGGGAATCAGCAGAATATCCTGGACAGATATCCAGAAACCAGACAATACACTGAACCAGGGGGAGGAGAGTGTGGCCACAGGGATTGCGCAATGCGGGACGGATCTGGTTACCATATTGGATTTTGAAAAAATTGTCACAGAGATTGCTCCGGAGACAGGAATTCAGCAATCAGAGATTGACAAGCTGGGAGAGAGGGGCAGAAGTGACCGTCCGATTGTTTTAGCAGAGGATTCTATTTTGCTGACGAAAATGATTGAGCAGTCTCTGATAAAAGCCGGTTATGTGAATCTCAAAAAATTTAATAATGGCCAGGAAGCATGGAATTACCTGAAAAGCGTGCAGAATGACCCGGAGCTTGACAATAAAGTCAGTCTGATCATTACAGATATTGAAATGCCTAAAATGGACGGGCACCGCCTTACAAAACTGGTTAAGGAAAATGAAAAACTGAAACATATTCCTTTGATTATTTTCTCATCCCTGATTAACCAGGAAATGGAAATTAAAGGAAAACAGCTTGGGGCAGATGAACAGCTTTCGAAGCCGGAAATCGGGCACCTGGTAGAAGTTATGGATCATTTGCTGGAGAGGGAAGGAATTAATGGATAAGTATATTGTTCGTCAGGCAATTAAGGAGCCTAAGAATGATGAAGTGGTTGGTTATGAGATTTTAATACAGAATGATAACGACAGTCTGTACAATGGCTCCGAACATGTGATCGCAGATGCGATCGCAGGGTTTCTTACACAGAATAACGATGTTATTTTCAGGGAAAAAATGACTTTTTTGTCTTTTCCGCCTACTTTGTTTTTCCGCAATACACCTAAGATGTTTGATAAGGAAAAAATGGTAATCCAGATTGAAGATAATATCGTGGTTCATCCCCTGACACCGAGTATCATGAAAAAATATCGGAAAGATGGGTATCGGTTTGCCATTAATAATTTTCAGTATTCGCCCAAGTATCTCAGTCTCCTGGATATGGTTGAATTTGTAAAGATTGATGTGGCGGGTGTTAAAGATGAAAAGGGCCGGGTATCTCTGGCAAATCTGGTGGAGATGCTTCACAGCTTTGAGAAAAAGTGCATTGCCGTAGGTGTCAATACAAAAGAAGAATACGACCTGGTTAAGATCATGGGTATGGATTATCTGGAAGGCAATTACATAGAGACGGCCATGATTACCAAGTCCAACAAAATGGATTATCTGGAGGGCAACTTCTTCCAGCTTGTGGTGGAAGTGACCAAGGATGAGCCGGATGTGGAGATGATTGAGACTATTATCAGCCGGGATGCCTCTCTGAGTTATTCTGTTTTGAAAATGGTCAATTCCGCCTATTTTGCTTTGAGAAAGAAGACATCTTCCATTCGTCAGGCATTGGTGACATTGGGAATCAGCCAGCTTCGCCAGTGGGTTTATCTGCTGAGCATTAAGGATGACGAGCGAAATGCGGCTTCCGACGAAGTTCTGAAGTTATCCTTCCTGAGAGCTACTTTTATGTCTGCGTTGGTGGAGTATATGAAAACCCGGGAAATTATCCGGTCTGAGGCATATCTGATTGGTATGTTCTCCACTATGGATTACATTATTGACGCTCCTTTGGAAGAATTACTGGAGGATATTCCCCTTCCCGATGTGGCCAGAGATGCTTTGGTGGATCATACGGGGATCGGCGGTGCATTGTTTGACATGGTTTTATGTTATGAGCAGGCAGACTGGAAACGATTAAGACAATATACATCACAGTTTAATATTCCGGCTAACGTGATCGCACAGGTCTACATGGACAGTGTAGAGGAGGTAAATGAAATCTGGGATAACTTAAGCAGTGACGTAGAACGGCCGGAAGAAGAAAACGAAGAAGAGGCCAGCGAAGAAAGTGAAGAATAAAAAAGAATCCGGCTCTGCCGGATTCTTGATGCCCCCGCCAGATTAATGGCGGGGGTTTTCATTTACCATGGTGCAGGCTCTGGTGAGAGCCACGGTCACATCACCCGTATACTTGCTGGCGTAATAGTTCAATAATGGAGATACGGTATGCTTATCCACCACAATATATTTTGCGGAACAGAAAGTCAATGTCAATGCGGTGGTGTCTACCACACAGCGTTCGCAGGTACACATACCAAACCTCTGCATATAGTCCAAAACCATATCCTTGACAACGTATTCCATTACGTTGATAAAACGGTAATGGACGGAATCGTCTTCCACGTCTTCTGGATAAAGAAGGGCGTTCAAATGGTCTGGGGATATAACCGGATGGTTTGGCAAAAGAGCTTCGCTGGCGGCTGCATCCACGTTGGCGTCTGTGATGGTGTCTGGGGCTGCGGAGAGTTCTTCTTCTGGGGAAATATTGGTATCTATAGCAGAATCCTCTTCCTCAGTGGTATTGGAAGCCGAGGCAGAATCATCTTCTTCTGTGATATTGGAAAGCAGGGCAGAATCTTTTTCCTCAGTGATATCGGAAGCCAAGGCAGAATCATCTTTAGCGGCGGCATTAGAAGCTGTGGCGGAATCTTCTTTAGCAACGGCATTGGTATCTATGGCAGTATCCGCCTCTGCATTGGTATCGGCTTCCGCAGGATTATCTGTGTCTGCGGTGGTATCAGTATTCAGAGTATTATCTGCGCTTGATTCTGTTTTTAAGGAAGAAAGTTCTCCTGTGTCCGTAGTTTGAGGAGAAGATGTATTCTGGTCAGATTCCATATTTTCGGGTACAGCTTCCTTTGATTTTTCGTCATAGCTGGCTTCTGGTATGGATTCTTCTGCAGCAGTTTCCTGATTTTCAGCCTGCTCAAGAGTCTCTTCCAGTTGGTCTCGGATGAGATCGGATAAAGGGTCATCGGTGCTGTTTCCGGCAGTCACAATAGATATTTCCGGGGAATCCGGGGCAGGCGCTTTTTTGTCAGCAGATTCCTCAGATTCAGCTTTTGCCTCTGTATTGTTTTTTTCTTTTGCCTCTTTTTTTTCTTCCGCTTCCGGTACAGATTCTTCACCGGCCAGAAGATTTAATACGTGTGATGTTTTATTGCTTTTTCGTGCCATTGGTATTTCTCCTTTGCGACAATTTAAGAAATAATCAGAGCGTCAAATGAGTTGATTTTGACGCTCTGATTATTGGGCTGCTTACATATAACGATTATTTTATGCAGTCCGGTTTTTATTGAAGGTGGATATCCGGAGCGATTTCTTCTACGAATTTTTTGTAATCCTGGGATGGATTGGACTGAGGTGCATAGTCAAATATGCTCTCCCCATGAGCGGGTGCTTCTGCCACCGATACGCTGGCCCTGATCTGGGTCTGGAATACTTTGGTCCCAATCTGCCGGGCAATATTTTCTGCCATTTCGCTGACTTCTCTTGCCAGGATGGTCCGCCCGTTATATTTAGTCAGCAAAATACCCAGCACATTCAGATCCGGGTTAAATGTGGACTTTACGGAATCGATGGTCTCCTTGATCTGGGTGACTGCAAGAAGGCTTAAAATCTCCGGAACCATGGGAATGATCAGATGGTTGGCAACTGTGTAGGCATTGACTGTCAGCACATTTAATGCCGGAGGCGTGTCGATGATAATATAATCGTAAAAATCTTTGACAGGTTCCAGGGCTTTCTTCAACAGGGATTCTCTGCCAGTTCCGGTGAATTCCAGTTCCGCCCGGCTCAGTAAAATGTTGGAGGTAATCACATCGCAGTACTCTGTGGGCTGTATAGCCTCCCGCAGCGGCACTTCACCATTTAATACTTCGTAGATGGTACTGCTGTTTTCTATATCTAATCCCAGGCTGAAGCCCAGGTTGCCCTGCGGGTCCAGGTCTATGGCCAGGACTTTGGTGTTCCTGCGCTCTACAAGGCTGCAGGCGATAGCGGAAGTTGTGGTAGTCTTACCAACACCGCCTTTTTGATTGGTAAGTACAATGTTTGTTGACAAGATGAAACCTCCATTTCGTTAGTTTATTACTGTTTTCGCTTGTGTGTAGCTTTAAAATTCTCATTTTTACTATTATTTAAGTATACTATATGTCGATAAATAAGTATAGATGAAATTCAAGAAATTGTTGAATTTGAGGGTTGATTTCCTTTGTTTTGACTGTATTTGCAAATTGTTGAAAGGCACGCTTTATCCGCGGCGTTCAGAAAAGACTTTGGGCCGGGCCTGCGTATGCAGTGGATTTCACCCCGGCTAAAAATGCACCCTCCAAAGCCTGCCAGGGGCAGATGCCCTTTCATAGCGGCTGTGTTTTGGAAAGTGGAGGATAAGGATCGAAGGGAATTCATGGAATTAGCGTATTGATTTCTCTTTGAAATAGAACTGCAGATGAAATTCAATCTGCTTTATGGATTGCTTAAGTTATTGGTTTATGCGTTTATTCGCATATTGTTATGAAAGGAGATGTATCATATGGCATCAATTGGAAGTTTATCAAGCAGTACCAGCAGTCTTGTATCCGGAGGCGGTGGATTACACGGATACGGGGGACTTGCCAGCGGGCTGGACAGGGATACATTAATCGAATCTATGACCTATGCCACCCGGGCAAAAATTGCGAAGAAACAGCAGAAGAAACAGTCATTGGAATGGAAACAGACATCATACCGCTCTGTGACTGATAAATTAGTAGCATTGTCTTCTAAATATATGGATTATACCAATCCCACCAGCAACTTGTCCAGTTCCGCTTTGTTTGCCAAGACTAATATTACGGCTTATGGGAAGAATAGTTCTAAGGTTAGTGTGACTTCGGCGGGGAGTAATTCTGCGGATTCTTTGACTATTCTGGGTGTGAAACAGATGGCGAAGAATGCTTCGTATACTACAGGGGCGGCTTCTGATAAGACGTTGGAGACGGCGGCAATCAGCCAGGATCAATATGTCAGCAGTTTAAAAGGTGAGACGCTAAGCATTGAATATGCAGGAAAGACTTATACGGTAAGTTTTGCTGGGTTGAGTGCAGACAGCACACAGGGCAAGAATAATGAGAGCCAGATGATGGATGAACTAGCTGAGAGAATGAATAAAGCCCTAGAAAATATTAAGATCGAAGGTGAGGAAGACAAGACGCTGAAAGATGTGGTTGTGTTCAACAGCACCAATGGCTGGCTGGACATGACTAATGCTACTGGTGAGACTATCCGGATTAACGCCTCAGAAAAGGCGCGCGAAGCAATGAATATTGATGACGAGAAAGGAAAAGAGCTGAATCCGGCTGGCGGCATTCAAATTTCAAAGGACGCGTTACTCAGAAAGACAACTTTTGAAGAAAGAATTAAAGGACAAAGTTTAACTTTCACTTATAACGGTCAGTCAGCCGATATTAAGATATCAGAAAAAGATTTAGAGGCAGCAAAGCAAAAATATCCAGGCGATATTATGGCGGCTGTAAAGGATGTCCTGCAAAAAGGTCTTGACAAAGCGTTTGGTGAGGGCAGGATCAAAGCAGACTTAAATGCATCTGCCAATGGATTTACGTTTAAAACAACTCGTCCTGGCGGTGGAGATGACGACACATCTATTCTGTCATTAAGCTATGGCAGCGATGGGATGGTGGGCGAAGATGGAGCATTCAACGTGTATGGCGGTGAGAATAACCGTGTGAATTTGAATGTGGGAATAAATTCTGGCCTGACCGGTTTGGATAGCTTAAAGGATGGAAAAAAAGCGTTTACTGGAAGTGAGAAGCTGGTAATTAATGGCGTGGAAATTGAAGGGATCACAGAGAACAGTACGATTAATGAGATTATAAACAAAATTAACAGTTCCGATGCAGGTGTAACGGTTTCGTATCTGCAAAACTCAGATAAATTTACGATTTCTTCGAAAGTAGACGGGGCCAGCGGCAAGGTTAAATGGGAAGGTGATCTTGCGGATACTTTGTTTGGGAAATATGATGAAAATACAGTTCAAAAAGGCCAGGATGCCATTGTCACTGTGCAGTATGCGGGGTCTTCGGAGACTGTTGATTTGTACAGGGGTACTAATAGCTTCACTCAGGATGGGCTGAATATTTCCATTAAAGGTGAGTTTGGCTATGAAAAAGACGCTGATGGTAAAGCGACTACTCTGATTCAAGGAGAAGAAGTAACCTTCGAATCCAAAGCTAACGTAGACAATATTCTAAGCTCCATCAAAGACATGGTAAATGCCTACAACGAGATTGTAGACATGGTAAACGGCTTCTTAACTACGAAACCGAACCGTGATTATCAGCCTCTGACAGATGATCAGAAGGAAGAGATGACGGATGAACAGATCGAGAAATGGGAGAAGAAAGCCAAGGAAGGTATATTGTTCGGGGATGATCTTCTCAGGGAGCTGTCCAGTGATCTGCGTTTTGTAACCATGGGTTCTCTCATGTCCAAGCTGGAATCTATTGGTATTTCTGAGGTTTCTGATTATACGGCCAATGGTAAGCTGACCATTGATGAGAACAAGCTGAAAAATGCTCTGGAGACAGATCCGGACAAAGTGGCTAAGATATTTACCAGCACAGATAAGTCTCAGCCGGGATTGATGACGAATATGAAGAAGATCACCGATTCTTATGCCAAGACTTTGGGAAGTCCCAAGGGAAGTCTGATTCAGAGAGCCGGTTCTGAGTCTTCTGCTCTTAGCTTGACGGATAATGAGATTTATAAAGAACTGAAGGATATTGATGATCTGATTTCCCAGTTGCAGACACGGCTGAAGAGTGAGCAGGATCGTTATATTTCCCAGTTTACCAGGTTGGAAACAGTAATCGCCCAGATGAACAGCCAGAGCAGTTACCTGAGTTCCATGTCAGGCGGTTATTAAGAACCACTGCTTTGAAGGAGGAAGAAAATGATTGCAAGCGGTTATCAACAGTATAAAAATCAGGCAGTGTCTACCATGACACAAGGCGAGATGCTGCTTCTGCTCTTTGATGAGCTGGTAAAGAGGATCACAAGGGCAGAATTGGCGTTAAAGGACCAGGACAACGTTGTTTTTGAACAGTCTGTCAACAGGGCTGTGGATATTATTAAGTATTTGAAGCAGACTCTGAATCGTGAGTATGCCATCAGTGTTCAGCTGCGGGCCCTGTATGATTTCTTTATATACGAATTGAGCCGCGTGAAGGCCAGCAGGAGGCAGGCGATTCTGGACGAGTTGAAGCCTCTGGTAGAAGAACTGCGGGATGCTTTCCGCCAGGCTGAAAAAAGATCAGGTCGATAGTGGAGGACGTAAGTTTCTATGGATGAGCAGGGAATTTATGTGGAAATCATGAAAAAGCTCCAGAGAAAGTACGGAAGCTTAAATGAAATCCAGAAAACGACTCAGGAAATGCAGGAAGCTCTTTCCAGAAATGACAGAGTGTCTATGGAAATGCTGATCTCTATGCGGCAGGAAGGAATTGAGCTTGCGGCTGATTGTGACCGGGATATCCGTTACCTGTTATCCATACTTGAGCCGGATAAAAGAGAGCGGGTCAGAGGATGGCTGAATGAGGGGACAGCAAAAGAAGCAGACGGGTTTGAGGCTGTGAAGATCAGTGAGATTGCCAATTCCGTGCAAAAAGTTCTGGAAAGAACGATTCAGATTGACAGGCAGATGAGCCAGCGTGTAGCCGGGAAGGATTCTTATTATCAATGAGAGAGGCAGATGTTTTTTGCAGGCTGTCAGTGAAAACTTCTTGATAGTGGTTGTGGATGAAGGAAAAGTTGATAAAAAAGCAGGTACTTTGTGTGCCTGCTTTTTTATAACTTACAGATTAATCCATGTGATGGCTGAAAATTGAAAAAAGGTGATTTTTAAGGGGTGTATGCTGTCTTGTCAGAAAGATTCATGGGTGTTATACTAAATAATGTAAAGGGCAAACAAGATAGAATTGGTGCATGGAGAAATATGATTTCAAACTATAGATATAATATTTCATTAGCTGGTGTTAAGTTGATGAAAGGGTAAAAGAGAAAGAGGGAATGGAAAAATAAATACAATTACGCAAACGATAGACCCAGCAGAGCAGATAGACTGGCATTCAGGTTTTGCAGGGGGCCTGGGATTGAGCTTTCGAAAATACAGAGAAGCATTGTATATAGAGCGGGAATATCCGCTGATGAAAGAGCCGCCGCGGATGGACTTTCTGGTCATCAAAAAGGAAAAAGATACGGTAATTGATAATGCAGTGGGAAAAATATTTCGTAAACATAATGTGGTCGAAAATAAAAATCCAAATGATTCGCTGAACAGCGATGTGGTGTGGAAAGTAATCGGCTATGCGGGATTATATAAAGGTTTAGCAGAACATGTGAATGAAATTCCAGCAGAAGAACTGACCATATCCATATTTCGGAACCGCTGTCCAAGGGAGTTGTTTAAAGAGTGGAAAAGAGAAGGGATGGAAGTGAGTCATCCATACAGCGGGGTTTATTATGTGAAAGGAGTGGTGAGTCTGCCCTTGCAGATCATAGTGGCGAATGAATTGGAGGGAGAAGAATTTCTGAGTCTAAGAATGCTGATGCCAGGGGTGAAAGAAAAGGAAATCCGAAAGTTTTTGTCATATATGAACACCTTGCAGGATTTGGGAGACAGGAGAGATGCGGAAGCGGTACTGCGTGTCAGCGTAACGGCAAATGTAGAAATGTATGAGAAAGCAGGGAGGGAAGATGAAATGGTAAATCAGGTGGTGTGGCGGTTATTTGGAGATGAAATTGAGAAAGAAGTTGAGGAAAAACTGAGCGGCAGTGTAGAAGAAGCTATAGAAAAAGCAGTAGCAGATGAGAAAGTTTCAAATATTAGGAGTATCATGGGAAAATTTCATTTGACTGAACAGGAAGCAATGAATGCGTTAGATATTCCACCATATCAACAGGCTAAGTATACAGAAGAACTGTCAAAAAAAGTGGAATATAAAAAAGGATAACAGAGAAAGAGGGAATGGAAAATAAATACAATCACACAAACGATAGACTCAGCAGAACAGATAGACTGGCATTCAGGCTTTGCAGGAGGCCTGGGATTGAGCTTTCGAAAATACAGAGAAGCGCTGCATATAGAGCGGGAATATCCGCTGACGAAAGAGCCGCCGCGGATGGACTTTTTGGTCATCAAAAAGGAAAAAGATACGGTAATTGATAATGCAGTGGGAAAAATATTTCGTAAACATAATGTGGTCGAAAATAAAAATCCAAATGATTCGCTGAACAGCGATGTGGTGTGGAAAGTAATCGGCTATGCGGGATTATATAAAGGTTTGGGGGAACATGTGAATGAAGTTCCAGCAGAAGAACTGACCATATCCATATTTCGGAACCGTTATCCGAGGGAGTTGTTTAAAGAGTGGAAAAGAGAAGGGATAGAAATCAGTCATCCCTATGGCGGTGTGTACTATGTGGAGGGAGTAGTGAGCCTGCCCCTGCAGATTATAGTGGCAAACGAATTAGAGGAAGAAGAATTTCTGAGTTTAAAAATGCTGATGCCAGGGGTAAAGGAGAAGGAGATCCGGAAATTTCTGGCATATATGAGAACATTGGGGAAGCCGGGAGACAGAAGAGATGCGGAAGCCGTACTGCGTGTCAGTGTATCAGCAAATGTAGAAATGTATGAGCGGGCAGGGAGGGAAGACGAAATGGTGAATCAGGTGGTGTGGCGGTTATTTGGAGATGAAATCGAGAAAGCTATAACAGATGAGAAGGTTTCAGATATAAAACGTATCATGAAGAAGTTAAAAATGACTGAGCAGGAAGCAATGAATTGTTTGGATATTCCTCAGGATAAACGCGCCAAATATGCAGAAATGCTGGCAGAAGAAAGAGGGAATGGAAAATAAATACAATCACACAAACGATAGACTCAGCAGAACAGATAGACTGGCATTCAGGCTTTGCAGGAGGCCTGGGATTGAGCTTTCGAAAATACAGAGAAGCGCTGCATATAGAGC